>NZ_NZQP01000054.1:0-25054 GCF_002695945.1 Marinimicrobium sp.
ACCTGCGTCTCCTATGGTGGATGTCAGGTACGGGATTGTGTCACTCAACCGGCCAAGATAGTTGTCGCGGACCGGCCACCGTAATTGTCGCCGAACAATGTGCCTTGCGGCGGCGTACTCGAGAATCTCAATAAAATCGTCCCGGGTGTAATAGCCATTGCCACTGCCACTTTTGTGCGGCCCGGTGCCCAGTTGGGTGAGCAGACAGTCGGTCTCTTCCGGATCAAAGCAGCGTTCGCCCCCAACGTCAGTCAATTCGGGCAGGCCCGGGATTTCCAGGCGCCAGCCTTCGTCCTCGGTCAGGTGCAGATGCAGCTTGTTGAGCTTGTAGCGGCCCATCTGTTCGATCAGGCGCAGGGTCACGGCCTGGCCGTGGAAGTTGCGGCCCATGTCGTAGTGCATCCCTCGCCAACCGGCGCGGGGCGCATCGAGCACGGTGAGATTGGGCAGGGTGACTGAATCACTGTTCATCGTGGCGGGCAACAGCTTCAACAGACTCTGCAGGCCGTAGAAGGCACCGGCATTGTCCCGACCGGTGATGCGGATCTGGTCGTCGTCGATTTCCAGCCGGTAGCTTTCCGCCTGTTCCGGCAGGTCGGTATCCTCTGATTCCACCCTCAGGCTGATAATGGGGCCCGAGACCGACTCATGGTCCGCGGCACTCGGGAATTCGGCATTGAACAGCGTCGAGAGCTGCTCCGCCAGGTAGTCAGCCTCTGAGCTCAGACAACCGGCGTAGTGAATTGTCCAGTCCGGCGAGAGAGTCGCGCTGCCCCAATGGGTTTCCAGGGACAGCGGCTTGGGAATGATGCGCTGGCGCACCGCCTGATCGGACACCCGCTGCGAGTGGATGGTCCGGTTGCGTTCGTAGCGGCGCTCGGCGGTGGCAATCGGCACCTGATCCTGGGCCGAGCGACGCTGCTGGGCCTCCCGGTCGAATACATCGACAAAACGGCTCATGTCTTCGGTGTCGGTATTGGCAAAAACCGCAGGTTCGCTACCCGGGCGATGAATGAAGGCGCGAGGCATAAAGTCGGTATAGGCCGCCATGGCCGAGGAGGGTTGATAGAACAGCTCCAGGGACTCTCCCGGGGCGAGGCCCGGGAAGTCCTCGGTAGGCGCTACCCGGTGTAAATCCCCCTGGACATGGGTCAAATGCAGGCCGGATACGGTGGTGTCACTCACCCGACGCACCGAGTGGAAATACAACCGCCAGTCACCGGTGCCCTCCGGCAGTGCCACGTCGGAACGGTTGTGCAGCCGAATTCGGGCTTCCGGGCCATCTTCCCCGATGTTGCTGACCACGGCAAAACGCCATTCGGTCTGGGCCGCAAATGCCTTTAATTGGGCGTCGCTGAGTGGTTGGGCAAGGCTGCCCACACTGGCAAAAAGCGCGACTGACAGGAGCAGGACGGTACGTACTATCATTATTGATCTCCACTTGGGGCATGGTCCAAGGTGGAGCATAGCCTACAACGGACAACGTTGTCTAACTAATTATGGGTTCTTTCCTGGTTAGGTCAGAAAGTGCTTATCCCAGTTGCCTCCATGGTTCGGTAGAGTAGTCTGGACCACAGACCGTCATCGGCGTAGGCGGCATAGTCCAGGCTGTACTGGTTGCCGGATCGGTTATGCCAACGATCATCAAACCATTGCGCGGCTGCGGTTAACGGCTCAGAGTCGGAAGATCCCCGCAGTACAACGCTGGTTTCGAGATTCAGGTTGTGCAGGTTGCGGCGAGTGAAATTAGTGGAGCCCAACAAAATCCGTGCCTGGCTCCGGGTGTCTTGATGCATCAGCCATTTGGAGTGGCACTGCTCACCGTGTGTGTCACACCACCGCACTTTTACCCCGGCGTTAACCAGCTCTCGGGCGACCGGGCGGTTGGGCACACCATTTTTTTCGCGCCCGAAGGCGTCTTTGTTGGGGTCGAGCAACACCCGCACCTTGACGCCGCGCTGTGCGGCCTCCTGCAGAGCCCGAACCAGGTGTCGGTCCGATAAATAGAACATTGCCAGGTCCAACCGCTCCCCCGCAGCCGCGCCGTTGATGATGGCCAGAGCGGTTCGTTCGACGGCACGCTCAGTCACCACCTGGACCGACAGGGGAGAACCGGCAACCTCACCTTCAGGTCGATCCAGGAACGGCCTGGGCTCGGGTCCGCCGGAGAAGGCAAGCACGGCGGCTTCACTGTCGAGCAGGTCCCACGCCGCCGGACCACCGAAGCGCAAGGCGACATTGCCGTGGGCGCTGCTTCCGTCGTGGGGGTTGGCCGATGTGACCAGGGCGGCCAGCTCGTTGTCGTTATCCGCGATGATCAGTTTTCGATGGTTGGCCTTGAAGTTGATCAACGCCAGGTAACTGCGCAGAGACACCTGACCCTCCCCAAACGGATTAGGTAGCGTATCCGTTTCGGTGTTTCCCCAGGGTTGAATAAAGGGACGCCAGAATGCGGAGTAGAGGGGATTGCTGTCGCGCAGCCTTGTGAGGTCGGTCAAGGTCACCGAGATGCCGGCGGCTTCCAACCGTTGGAAGTGAGGGGAGGGCAGACCACCGTACAAGGTATTTAGGGGATCGCTGATCACCAGAATCTGAATCTGTGGGTGACGGCGTTTTTGGGCGATAAGCCGGTCGGTCAACTCGTCGGACAGCGCCCGGTGAGTGTCGCTCATCTGCCCCTGGTAGGCATTGAACAGAAACATGTCCACAAGAATGAACCGTTCTGCCTGAGCGACCAGACGGAAGANCTCGTCAAAAATGCGCTGCTCGGTCTGTCGTTCACCCTGTTGATCGATATAGGTCCGATCGGCNAGAAACTGGACCNGGGTNGCCCCTCGGGCGGGGGCTTCCANGCTGATACCTTCGGGGAGCGGNCTGAAAGCGCCGTACAGGCCCACCGNCANAACCACAATCAACAGCAGCCCGAANATGCTGCGAAANTGGGNGACGAATGATCGCCCCCGGTACCCATTTAGCCATTGATATNGCGTCCTTTCNGGTGACTCTTTGAGTCAGTCTTTTTTACTCGGTCTCTGCCAGCCCTGAATGTTNCGCTGNCGNCCGCGGGCNATCGCCANNTCCTCATCGGGAACGTCTTTGGTGATGATCGACCCNGCACCCACCGTNGTGTTCTTGCCCAACTTGACCGGCGCCACCAGCGCGCTGTTGGAACCGATAAANGCATTGTCCCCGATTTCCGTGAGGAATTTGTTGACCCCGTCGTAGTTACAGGTAATCGTGCCGGCGCCGACATTCACACCGGAGCCGACCTTGCTGTCGCCGATGTAGCTNAGATGGTTGACCTTACTGCCTTCGCCAATGGTCGCTTTCTTGATTTCCACAAAGTTGCCGACCTTGGCNCCATCGGCNAGNAAGGTNCCNGGGCGCAGACGCGCNAAGGGCCCGATGGCGCANTGGCTGGATACCCGTGCNCCCTCAATCACCGAGTTGGCTTTGACTTCAGTGCCCGCGCCGATCACGCAGTCTTTCAGGTAGCAGTTGGGTTCAAGGTGCACGCCATCTTCCAGCATGACCTCGCCTTCAAACACGCAGTTCACATCAATGACCACATCCCGCCCGACGGTCAGCCNGCCACGGCANTCAAATCGAGCCGGGTCCATCAGNGTGACCCCNTTGACCATCAACTCTTCCGCCTGACGACTCTGGTAGTANCGNTCGAGGGCCGCCTGCTGNTGACGATTNTTGATGCCTTCNACCTCTTCCGGTGTGTNCGGCTGAGCCACATGAATGCCCAGGCCACTTTGGCGCGCCATGGCAATAATGTCGGTCAGGTAGTACTCNCCCTGGGCNTTATCGTTACTCANTGCCGGCANCCACTCGCGCAGGTGTTTGGCTTTNGCNGCCATNATNCCGGTGTTGATTTCAGTGATCNGNCGCTGCTCGTCGTTGGCATCTTTGTATTCAACAATNGCCTCAACCTGGCCGGCGGCATCGCGCAGGATACGTCCGTAGGCTCCCGGGTCGGGAAGNTTCACGGTCAGCAGGCCGATGGTGGTGTCGGTCACCGCCTGGGCCAGCTTTTCCANNGTNGTNGCCTGNGTCAGNGGCACATCNCCGTANAGAATCAGTACCGTCGCGTCNTCACGNAANTGNGGNANGGCCTGGAGCACCGCGTGGCCGGTGCCCAGCTGTTCGNTCTGGGCCACAAAGCGGATNTCGTCGGCCGCCATGCGGGCNTCGACCTGTTCNGCGCCATGNCCCACNACCACCAGAATCTGATCACTGCCCAGNGCCCGGGCGCTGTCGATNACATGCTGNACCANCGGGCGNCCGCCCACGGGATGAAGCACNTTGGGCANGTTCGANCGCATNCGGGTGCCTTTACCGGCAGCGAGAATNACGATATCAAGGGGGGTGGTCATGCGGCGACTCCTTCAACAAACCGTTGATCAGGACAAATTAGGGGGAACAATCGTAGTGTNACGGACGTAAAAAAAGGGCGGCCGNNCAGCCACCCTTTTCTGTTGCCAATGCCATGCACGGCGAGGCCTACTTGTTGCTGCCCAACTTCTTGCGAATGGACTGCAGNGTACGCAATTGAGCGGCGGCTTCCGCCAACTGNACCGCGGCCTTGGAGTAGTCGATCTCGCCAGACTGGTTGGTGAGNTCTTTCTGGGCGGNTTCTTTGGCTTCCTGGGCGGCTGCTTCATCCATATCATCAGCGCGCAGGGCGGTATCCGCCAACACGGTGACGTGGTAAGGCTGCACTTCCAGATAACCACCGGAAACGTAGTAAATCTCTTCCTCACCATTGTCCTTGACGATGCGCACCGGGCCCGGCTCNAGGCCGGTCAGCAAAGGAGCGTGACCATAGGTCACACCCAGGTCACCCAGNGNACCGGTGGCCACGATCATCTTCACCAACCCGGAGAAGATTTCCCGCTCTGCACTGACAATATCGCAGTGAACTGTCATAGCCATATTTCTGCCTCTAACGCTTCAGGGCCAGTGGCCCGGCANTGCCGGGCCGGCGGGTTACTTTTTCTTGGCCTTGTTGGCTTTCTCGATGGCTTCTTCNATGGTNCCAACCATGTAGAACGCCTGNTCCGGCAGATCATCGTACTCGCCGTCNAGAATGCCTTTAAAGCTGCGAATGGTGTCCTTGAGNGACACGTAAACGCCCGGAGAACCGGTGAACACTTCGGCCACGTGGAACGGCTGGGACAGGAAACGCTCGATTTTACGGGCCCGGGATACGGTCAGCTTGTCCTCTTCTGACAGCTCATCCATACCCAGAATNGCGATGATGTCCTTCAGCTCTTTATAGCGCTGCAGTACGGTCTGAACACCGCGAGCCACTTCNTAGTGCTCCTGACCAATGATCAGCGGGTCCANCTGACGAGAGGTGGAGTCCAGCGGNTCAATGGCCGGNTANATACCNTTNGAGGCAATNTCNCGGCTCANTACNACNGTNGANTCCAGGTGNGCNAANGTNGTCGCCGGAGACGGGTCAGTCAGGTCATCCGCGGGTACGTATACGGCCTGNACNGAGGTAATGGAGCCGGTCTTGGTGGAGGTAATACGCTCCTGCAGAACACCCATCTCTTCAGCCAGNGTCGGCTGATAACCTACNGCGGACGGCATACGACCCAGCAGCGCCGATACTTCGGTNCCCGCCAGGGTGTANCGGTAGATGTTNTCGATNAACAGCAGAACGTCCTTACCTTCGTCGCGGAACTTCTCGGCCATGGTCAGNCCGGTCAGCGCAACACGCAGACGGTTACCCGGTGGCTCGTTCATCTGGCCGTAAACCATCGCTACCTTGTCNACAACCTTGGAGTCGGTCATTTCGTGGTAGAANTCGTTACCTTCACGGGTACGCTCACCNACACCNGCGAANACCGACAGACCAGAGTGCTCTTTNGCGATGTTGTTGATCAGNTCCATCATGTTCACGGTCTTGCCCACACCGGCACCACCGAACAGACCAACCTTACCACCCTTGGCGAACGGGCATACCAGGTCGATCACCTTGATGCCGGTTTCCAGCAGCTCGTTGGACGCGGCCAGTTCTTCGTACGCCGGGGCATCGCGGTGAATCTGCATGCGCTCGTCTTCACCGATGGGGCCGGCTTCATCAATCGGGTCGCCCAGTACGTTCATGATACGACCCAGGGTTTTGGTGCCCACCGGAACCTTGATCGGCTCCTTGGTGTTGCTCACATCCAGACCACGACGCAGACCTTCAGAGGAGCCCAGGGCAATGGTGCGTACCACGCCGTCGCCCAGTTGCTGCTGCACTTCCAGAGTCAGGTCTTGCTCGGTGACTTTCAGTGCATCATAGATTTGCGGCACGGCATCGCGCGGGAATTCCACGTCGATCACGGCGCCGATAATTTGTACGATACGTCCGCTACTCATTTCCGGTTCCTCTTGGTTTCAGATCCGGCCGACTGTCAGTGAATGACGAGGGCAGCCTGAGACTGAAGGTTTTAACTCAAAAAAGGGTTCTCAGCTCTGGGCCTTAAGAGGCCACGGCGGCGGCACCGCCCACAATTTCCGACAGCTCCTGGGTAATCGCGGCCTGACGGGCTTTGTTGTACACCAGTTGCAGGTCACTGATCAGGTCACCGGCGTTGTCGGTGGCGCTCTTCATGGCCACCATACGCGCGGCCTGCTCACAGGCGCCGTTTTCAACCACGGCCTGATACACCTGAGACTCGATATAACGAATCAGCAGACCGTCGAGCAGTTGCTCGGCGTCCGGCTCGTACAGGTAATCCCAGTGGTGCTGAAGCTTTTGGTCTTCTTCGGCCACCAGTGGCAACAACTGCTGAACTTCAGGTTGCTGAGTCATGGTGTTGATGAATTCGTTACCGACCAGGTAAAGCTTGTCGATCTTGCCTTCGCCAAACGCGTCCAGCATGACCTTGACGCTGCCAATCAGGGAAGCGACGGTCGGCGCCTCACCCAGATCGCGTGCGCTGGCTACCACATTGCCGCCGTGGCTGTTGAAAAACGCACCGGCTTTGGCACCCAGCAAGCAAAGATCCACTGCGACACCTTGGTCGGACCAGGACTTCATGGACTTGAGTGCGGCCTTGAACACGTTGACGTTCAGGCCACCACACAGACCGCGGTCACTGGAGACAATGATGTAGCCCACCCGTTTGACTTCGCGCTCTTCCATGTAGCGGTTCTTGTATTCGGGGTTGGCGTTGGCCAGGTGACCGACCACGGCACGCATGCGCTGGGCATAGGGCTTGCCCCGCTCCATACGCTCCTGAGCTTTACGCATCTTACTCGCGGCGACCATTTCCATCGCGCTGGTAATTTTCTGCGTGCTTTTAATGCTCGAAATCTGCGTCCGAATCTCTTTTGCGCCTGCCATACTCAAAGGCCCTCAAGCGTGAATGAAGCGGTGCCTTTCGGCACCGCCGGTCTTACCAGGTCTGGGTGGATTTGAACTTGTCCACCAGGGCTTTCATCTTGCCTTGCAGCTCATCGTTCCAGTTGCCGGTTTCGTTGATTTCTTTCAACAGGTCGGCACCTTCACTTTCAGCGTAGGAGAGCAGGGCACTTTCAAAGTCCAGAACCTTGTTTACTTCCACGTCTTGCAGATAGCCTTCGTTGGCGCAGAACAGAACCAGCGCCATCTGGGCGATGCTCATCGGCGAGTACTGGTTTTGCTTCATCAGCTCGGTCACGCGCTCACCGTGCTCCAGCTGAGCCTTGGTGGCTTCATCCAGATCAGAGGCAAACTGGGAGAAAGCCGCCAGTTCGCGGTACTGAGCCAGAGCGGTACGAATACCACCGGACAGTTTCTTGATCACTTTGGTCTGTGCGGAACCACCTACACGGGATACCGAGATACCGGCGTTCATCGCCGGACGGATGCCCGAGTTGAACATCGAGGTTTCCAGGAAGATCTGACCGTCGGTAATGGAGATCACGTTCGTCGGTACGAACGCCGATACGTCACCGGCCTGGGTTTCAATGATCGGCAGCGCGGTCAGTGAGCCGGTTTTGCCTTTCACTTCACCATTGGTGAACTTCTCGACGTAATCGGCACTGACTCGTGCAGCGCGCTCAAGCAGACGCGAGTGCAGGTAGAATACATCACCCGGGTAGGCTTCACGGCCCGGCGGACGACGCAGCAGAAGGGAGATCTGGCGATAGGCCCAGGCCTGCTTGGTCAGGTCATCATAGATGATCAGTGCGTCCTGACCGCGGTCGCGGTAGTACTCACCAATGGTACAACCGGCGAAGGCCGCCAGGTATTGCATGGCCGCCGGATCCGAAGCGGTGGCAGCCACCACAACGGTGTGATCCATGGCGCCGTGCTCTTCCAGCTTGCGAACCACGGACGCAATGGAGGACGCCTTCTGGCCGATGGCCACGTAGATACACTTAATGCCGGAGTCTTTCTGGTTGATGATGGCGTCCACCGCAATGGCGGATTTACCGATCTGACGGTCACCAATGATCAGCTCACGCTGACCGCGACCGATCGGCACCATGGAGTCAACCGCTTTCAGACCCAGTTGAACCGGCTGGTCAACGGACTGACGCCAGATAACACCGGGAGCCACTTTTTCAATGGCGTCGGTTTCTTTGGTGTCAACCGGACCCTTACCATCGATCGGGTTACCCAGTGCATCGATNACGCGGCCTTCCAGCTCGGGGCCTACCGGCACCTCCAGAATACGACCGGTGCACTTACAGGTCTGGCCTTCGGCCACACCCAGGTAGTCGCCCAGAATTACNGCACCGACGGAGTCGCGCTCCAGGTTCAGTGCCATACCGAAACGACCGCCTTCAAATTCGATCATCTCGCCGTACATCACGTCCATCAGGCCGTGAATACGCACGATGCCGTCGGACACGGAAACCACCGTGCCCTGGTTGCGGGCTTCGGCGGACACATCGAGTTTGTCGATGCGCTGCTTGATAATGTCGCTAATCTCGGATGGATTCAGCTGCTGCATGCTTTTTTCCTCAATCCTACGAATTGATTGCTTTGGCGAGTTTTTCTAACCGACCGCGCATCGAGCCGTCGATGACCAAATCACCTGCTTTAACGATAACGCCCGCCAGAAGCTGTTCGTCGACCTGGGCCCGGACGCTGATTTTGCGCTTGAGCTTGTCGCTGAGAGCCTGAGCCAGTTTTTCCTGCTCGGCATCCGCCAGGGTGAAGGCGGTGGTCAGCTCGACATCCACCGACTGCTCCTGGGCGTGCTTGAACGCCTCGAACAGTTGCTGAATTTCCGGCAACAAAATCAGACGCTTGTTCTGGGCCAGAAGCTGAACGTAGTTGCGCACTGGCTGGCTCAGTTCGTCACCGCAGGCCTCGATCAGAACATCGGCCTGTTGTTGGGCCGACAGTGACGGTGACGCGATACGATCGGCCATGGTGCCGTATTGGCTGGCGCCGGCCAGAGTCGCCAGTTGCTGGGCCCAACCGCTCAGATCCTGTGCGTCCAGCGCGTATTGAAACGCCGCTTTGGCATAGGGTCGGGCGAGGGTAGTCAGTTCAGCCACAGTTCACCTCACTTAAAGATTGGCAGCCAGTTTGTCGATCATGGACTTGTGCTTGGACTCGTCAATTTCCGCTTCCAGCACTTTCTGTGCACCGAGCAGAGCCAACTGGGACACTTGGCCACGCAGCTTCTCTTTGGCACGGTTCACTTCCTGCTCCACTTCGGCTTCGGCCGCGGACCGGATACGCTCGGCTTCTACCCGAGCCTGGTCTTTGGCTTCTTCAACAAGCTTGGCGGCGCGCTTATTGGCGGACTCGACGATACCGGCCGCTTCCTGTTTGGCTTCGCGCAGNGTCTTGGCGGCTTTTTCTTTCGCCAGTTCCAGATCCTTGTCGGCGCGATCCGCGGCGGCCAGGCCATCCGCAATGCGCTTCTGACGCTCGGCCATTGCGTCGGTGATGAACGGCCACACGTACTTCATGCAGAACAGCACGAAGAAAATAAACGCGATGGACTGTCCGATTAGGGTCAAATTAATGTTCACGCCGATAACCTCTGTTCCAGTAACGCTTTTGGCTTTAACCGTGTGCGGNTCACAACCGGTGATGCANACGGATCGGGTNTCTGGGAGTTCGCGAGGTCTTACGCCAGGCCCGGTACGGTAACGAACAGGATGTACATGGCGATACCTACACCAATCATCGGAACGGCGTCCAACAGACCGGCGATCAGGAACATTTTGCCCTGCAGCATCGGAGCCAGTTCCGGCTGACGAGCGGAACCTTCCAGCAGCTTACCGCCCAACAGAGCGAAGCCGATAGCGGTACCCAGTGCGCCCAGGCCAATCAACAGTGCAACAGCAATCAGTGCCATACCCATGGTAGTTCTCCTCAGTTTTAAAAAAAGATAAGTGAGTTGTTCAAAACGTTAGTGCGTAAACTGGTCTTCGTCTTCCACATGGTGCGCCATGGCCATGTACACGATGGTCAACACCATGAATACGAAGGCCTGCAGGGTAATCACCANAATGTGGAACACCGCCCAACCCCACTGCAGGAAGCCGCCGAAAATACCGATGATCAGGCCGGCGGAATACATGGTGGCGATCAGGATAAAAATCATTTCACCCGCATAGAGGTTGCCGAACAGTCGCAGGCCCAGAGAAATCGGNTTGGCGATCAGGGCAATGGACTCCAGNGCAAAGTTGATCGGAATCAGCAGCAGGTTCACATACCACTTGTCGGTATGGAAAGGGTGCAGGGTCAGTTCTTTGACGAACCCCATAAAGCCTTTTTTGACGATACTGAAGCCGATCATCAGCAGGAATACGGTAAAGCCCATGGACAGGGTGATGTTCGGATCGGTGGTGGGCACGATCTTGAAGTAGAAGTGACTGTCGCCGGCGATCCACATGGCCAGGGANGGAATCCAGTCCACCGGCACCAGGTCCATCAGGTTCATCAGGAACACCCAGACAAANATGGTCAGGGCGAGCGGGGCGATCATGGCGTTTTTGTGCTGGAAGCCGTCTTTGACGGTTTTGTCGATGAACTCGATGATGATTTCAACAAAGTTCAGCAGACCGGTGGGAACCCCCGCGTGGGCNTTTTTGGCCGCCCAGCGGAAAACGCCGATAAACAACAGACCGAGACCGATGGACCAGGCCATGGAGTCGAGGTGAATGGCATTGAATCCCATNGCAGACATGGCTTCGGAACATTTGGCCACCGTCCAGCCGGTGGTTTCCTGCACCTGATAGCCGTCACAGTAGGAGCCTTCCGGCAGTTTGCCATAGGTCCAGTTGGTCAGGTGGTGCTGAATATACTCGGTAGTTGTGGGAGTGTACTCTTCCGCTGCCATCCAAATAGTCTCTTTGTGTGAGTTCAACCTAGCCCTGGTGACGCGCCAGGGTGCGGGCGGTGACCAGACTGGCGCCCANGTGTGCACCGGCAAATGCGATAAAAAATGCCGCCAGATGAATCTCTTTCACCTGCATAAACACAGCCGNAAACAGTGCCGCCGTGAGTAAAAACTTGATGGTTTCCGCCCGGTAAATGGCTTGCACCGCGGCTCCGGACTGCCGGGCACCGCCCAAGCGGCGNAAACTGTACCAGGCAAAACAGGCGCCNGGGAGNGCGCTGACCGCAATNCCCCAGAGCNCTGACAGGCCCAGTCGGNTCTCAAACAGCCAAATGCCCCCNGCNGCGATGAACAGCAGCAGCCAGAACAACAACAAGCGNGAAAGAACCGGAGGCCGGGCAATCGACTGTGGTCGGCGCTGTCGTGATGGCGTGGCGTTTATCAAAAGCTCGTCTGTTCGACCTGAGTGTCCAGCCCAGACGCCAAGCGACCGGGCCGCAGCATTATAGGGATAAAGCCCCCCCGCTTCAACCTGAGTCGGAAGCATTTACAACGCCGCTAATTATCGGATAATTCTCACTTTTTGCCGTTTTGACCGATTACTCAAAAAACTCGCTATTTGATGTGAGCGAGAATGCCGTCGAGCTCGTCCAGATTGTTGTAATTGATTACCAGCTTGCCTTTGCCCTTGGCCGTGTGTTGAATGGCCACACCGGCGCCCAATGTCTCCGAAAGCTGCTCCTCCAGGCGGCGAATATCCGCCGAGGGTGCGGCCGGTTTTACCGTATTCTTGTGCTTCTGCTCCTGAAGATTGCGTACCAGGGTCTCGGTTTGCCGGACCGATAGGGCCTTGCCGACCACCTGACGGGCCGCCACCCGCTGATCTTCGGGCTCCAGAGTGAGCAGGGCCCGGGCGTGGCCCATTTCCAGGTCGCCATGCTCGAGCATGGTTTTGACTTCCTCGGTCAGGGCAATCAGGCGCAACAGGTTGGTCACCGTGGTGCGGGATTTGCCTACCGCCTGGGCCACTTCGCCCTGGGTCAGCTCAAATTCTTCCTGCAGCCGCTTGAGGGCCATGGCCTCTTCGATCGGGTTGAGATCTTCGCGCTGAATGTTTTCGATCAGCGCCATGGCAATGGCCGCTTCATCGGGCACATCCCGGATGACCGCGGGAATCTTGTCCAGACCCGCCAGTTGAGTGGCTCGCCAGCGACGTTCACCGGCGATGATTTCGTATTTTTCCGGGGCGATAAGCCGGACCACGATCGGCTGCATCACGCCCTGGGCTTTGATGGAGTCCGCCAGCTCTTCCAGTGCCTCGGGGTGCATGTCGCGACGGGGCTGGTAGCGCCCGCGCTGAATCATTTCCACCGGAATGTGGGCGAGCCGGCCATCGGCCAGTGCTTCCTCGACGGCCTGGGGCGAATCCGGAGTGGGTGTATCCGCCGGAGCCGGCGTCACGCCCGCCCCCAGAAGGGCATCCAAGCCTTTGCCTAAGCCTTTGCGTTTTCCCGCCATTACCTTGCCCTGCTGATGATTTGCTGTAATTCAGTGATGGTTGCTTCAGGAGTGCGCTGCGTGAGCAGCGGCCTTCTCGTCGTTTTCGTTGCGCCGGATGATTTCCCCCGCCAGTGCCAGGTAGGCGATTGCCCCCTTGGATTGGCGGTCGTAGCTGAGCACCGGCTGCCCGTAACTGGGCGCTTCGGCCAGACGCACGTTGCGCGGAATGCAGGTCCGGTAGAGCCGGTCGCCAAAGTGCTGGGAGAGCTGGGCGGAAACGTCGTTGGTCAGGCTGTTGCGCGGGTCGTACATGGTGCGCAGCAGGCCTTCGATTTTCAGGTTGGGGTTGAGCAGTTCCTGAATTCGGCCAATGGTGTTCATCAGGGCCGAGAGTCCTTCCAGCGCGTAGTATTCACACTGCATGGGGATGATCACGCCGTCGCAGGCGGTCAGGGCGTTGACCGTGAGCATGTTGAGCGAGGGCGGGCAGTCGATGATGATGTAGTCGAATTCGTCTTTGATCGGTTGCAGGCCGTCCCACAGGAGGCGTTCTTTGCCGTCCAGGGAGAGCATTTCCACTTCGGCGGCGGTGAGGTCGCCGTTGGCGGGCAGGAGTTTGAACTGTCCGGATTCGGAGGTCTGCAGGCATTCGCGGGCGTCGGCCCGGCGGGTGAGTACGTCGTAAACGGTCAGTTCCAGTTCGCTTTTGTCCACACCACTGCCCATGGTGGCGTTGCCCTGGGGGTCCAGGTCCACCAGCAGGACGCGTTTTTTCGTCGCCACCAGGGAGGCGGCCAGGTTGACGCAGGTGGTGGTTTTGCCCACCCCGCCTTTCTGGTTGGCTACCGCGTAGATTCGGGTCAAAGCGTTATCCTTTGGATTATTCGAGAAACAGGATCAAAGCCGGGTATTGTGTGGCAAGCGGCCCTCGGGGACAAGTCCGGATTGTTTTTGATGGTGGGCGCATCACGTCCGGGCCGCTGCGGGGTAACCCCTTTCAAGACACGCCGTACATACATCCCTGTAGGCTCGAATCGCCGGTCCCCGGCTCCACGGTCTTGAAAGGGGTTACCCCGCACCGCCCCTCAGTGGTGTGGATCCGGCTGCAAACTGGCGGCAAATGGCATCCGGTCGCGTAGGGCGGGTAAGCGAAGCGCACCCGCCGTAACAGAACTTGATAGACCCTCAAATGCCGGGCGGATAAGTCGCGCAGCGGCGTCTTCCAACTCCCTGCATCGGCCCGGGCGTGATTGCCCTGGACGTACTAACTCAACCTCATCTCCAACAAATGCCGCTCCCCCTCATTGCCGGGGACCTGCAACGGGTGGCTCTGAACCAGCTCAACCCGACCTTCCACTTCCGCCAATTCAGCCTCTGGATACACCCCTTTCATGGCCATAAACAGGCCTCCTGACGAAAGTAAGTGCTCACACCCGGATACCATGTCTGACAGGCTGGCAAAGGCGCGGCTGATCACGATGTCGAACGGTTGGTCGGGCCGGAACTGTTCGACGCGGCGGTTTTCCACCGTGACGTTGTTCAGTTTGAGCAGGGTTTTGATGTGGAAGAGAAAACGGGTTTTCTTGCCGTTGCTGTCGAGCAGGGTGATCTGGCAATCGGGTAGGGCGATGGCCAGGGGGATGCCGGGCAGGCCGCCTCCGGTACCCACGTCGATCAGCCGCCGGGGGGTTCTGGCCTGCACATGGGCCAGTACGCTCAGGCTGTCGAGCAGGTGCCGGTCGAGCATGGCGTCGATGTCGCGTACCGCGGACAGGTTGTAGGCCCGGTTCCACTTGTGGAACTCCTGCAGGTAAGTCAGCAGTTGCTCCGTCTGGTGTTCGGTAATGGTCAGGCCCAGCTCGGCAATGCCCGCCGTCAGCCGGGCCTTCAGGGGTTCGCTCATGAGGCTTGGGAGGTCTCCCGCTGCAGCAGTCCGCGCTTTTTCAGGTGAATCAGCAGCAGCGACACCGCCGCCGGGGTCACGCCCGGTATGCGCGAGGCCCGAGCCAGGGTTTCCGGTCGGGCGGCACTCAGTTTCTGCTTCACTTCGTTGGACAAGCCCTCGACCTTGTCGAAATCGAATTCGGTCGGAATCAGGGTCTGCTCGTGGGCGCGCAGGCGATTGATTTCGTCCTGTTGGCGATCGATGTAGCCCGAATACTTGGCATCTATTTCTACCTGTAGCGCAACGCGCTCATCCGCCACCGGTTCGCCTTTCAGGCCCGCCACGTCGGGGTAGTTCAGCTGCGGGCGCTTGAGCAGTTCAAACAGGCTGTATTCCCGGTTGAGCGGGGCGTCAATTTTGCTTTCCAGTGCCTTGGCGGCGTCGGAACCGGCCTGAACCCAGGTGGTTTTCAGGCGCTCCTGCTCGAGGGCAATGCCATCGCGCTGGCGGCAGAATTGCGCCCAGTGGTCGTCGTCAATCAGGCCCATGGCCCGGGCCTGTTCGGTCAGGCGCAGGTCGGCGTTGTCTTCGCGCAGCAGCAGACGATATTCCGCCCGGCTGGTGAACATCCGGTAGGGCTCCTGGGTGCCCATGGTGATCAGGTCGTCCACCAGCACGCCGATGTAGGCTTCATCGCGGCGTGGGCACCAGGCGTCGAGATCCCGGGCGCGGCGGGCGGCGTTGATGCCCGCGAGCAGCCCCTGGGCGCCGGCTTCCTCGTAGCCGGTGGTGCCGTTGATCTGCCCGGCAAAGTACAGGCCTGAAATGGCCTTGGTTTCCAGGCTGTAATTCAGGTCCTGGGGATTGAAGTAATCGTATTCAATCGCATAGCCCGGGCGGGTGATGTGGGCGTTTTCAAAGCCTTTGATCGAACGCACCAGTTCCAGTTGCACATCGAACGGCAGACTGGTGGAAATGCCATTGGGGTAGAGCTCCCGGGTGTTCAGACCCTCGGGCTCGATAAAGACCTGGTGCGAGGATTTGTCCGCAAACCGATGGATTTTGTCTTCGATCGACGGGCAGTAGCGCGGGCCAATCCCCTCGATCACTCCGGAATACATGGGGGAGCGGTCCAGCCCGCCACGGATGATGTCGTGGGTGCGCTCGTTGGTATGGGTGATCCAGCAGCACACCTGCTGTGGGTGCCAGTCCCGTGAGCCCCGGGCGGACATGACCGGTCTGGGCTCGTCGCCCCATTGCTCCTGAAGCTCACTGAAATCCACACTTTTGGCATCGATTCGCGGCGGGGTGCCGGTTTTCAGGCGATCAACGCGCAGAGGCAGCTCCCGCAAGCGGGCCGCCAGAGTCTGTGCCGGCGGATCACCCGCGCGGCCACCGGCATGGTTTTCCAGACCAATGTGAATCTTGCCGCCAAGGAAGGTCCCGGTCGTCAACACCACGGTAGGCGCCAGAAATTTCAATCCCATCTGGGTGACGACGCCCTCGACGGTGTCACCGTTGACGATCAGATCATCCGCCGCCTGCTGAAAAATACTCAGATTCGGCTGGTTTTCGAGCTGGTTTCGGATGGCGCTTTTGTACAGCGCCCGATCCGCCTGGGCACGGGTCGCGCGCACCGCAGGCCCTTTGCGTGAGTTCAACACCCGGAACTGGATACCGGCACGGTCGGTCGCCATGGCCATGGCGCCACCGAGGGCGTCGATTTCTTTCACCAGATGGCTTTTGCCGATCCCACCAATGGCCGGGTTGCAGGACATTTGCCCCAGGGTATCGACGTTATGGGTGAGCAGGAGGGTTTTACAGCCCATGCGAGCGGCCGCCAGACAGGCTTCGGTGCCGGCGTGACCGCCGCCGATGACGATAACGTCAAAGCGCTCGGGGTAAATCATAACTGGAGGCCTCCGGGGCCGTACCGGTGAAAAAGGGCGAGCATTATAGGGCCTGAATCGGATTTGTACAAAAGTTGTTCAGTTTCTAAACAAAGTCAAATTAATCAGTTATACAAATAAGTATTAAGTAAATAAGTTAATAGATAAGTTAGTTAAGTATTTAATGCTGTTACTACTAATGGTGAGCCAAAATTCTGTGTATAAGTCTGAAAACCGATTTTCAGACAATGACTTACCGAGATAGTAACCCACGGGACAAAGCCCGGGTAAGGGGCTGACAAGCTGACCGCAAGCTGGTGACGAAAAGCCGAGTTATACAGAAAACCGGCAAAGCTCGAGTTATCCCCAATTTCATCGCCAGCTTTTACCCCCAGACGTTCACAGGGTTATCCCCAGATACAGAATGAACTCACGGAAAATCAATCGGTTATGGGGGAAACCTGTGAGTAAGTGTGGATAACCGTTGTAAGTTTACCGTTTGAAGTCGTTTTTACCTGTGGGTAACTATTGTCCACAAGTGTGAATAACTTACGGAGTGGTCGAAAAGGCCGTCTGGGATTGATTACCGTCGAAGGCTGCTATTAAATAAATTGAACGGAGCAATAGCTCAGTCGGTAGAGCAACTGATTCGTAATAGGTCGGAACCGTCTTTGCCCAAGTCCCTGGATAGCCCATGTCCCTGCCCAAAAAGCCACAGAATGCCCGAACGGTATTTCAGTTCTGGTTCGAAGAGCTGATGCCCAGTCAGTGGTTCAAGAAGGATTCCGCGCTGGATGAGGCGATAGACGCCCGGTTTGGACACCTGTTGGAGCAGGCCAAGCGTGGCGAGTTATGGGCTTGGCGAGACACGCCAGAAGGTCGGTTGGCAGAGGTCATCGTGCTCGATCAGTTCTCCCGCAATATCTACCGGGATCGACCGGAGGCGTTCGCTCAGGACGCCCTGGCGCTGGTGTTAGCCCAGGAGGCGGTGCGGCAGGGGGCAGACCACGCGCTGGAGCCACAGGCCAGGGCTTTCTTATATATGCCTTATATGCACAGTGAATCGGCGGTGATTCATCAGCAGGCGCTGACGCTGTTCGATCAGCCGGGATTGGAGAACAGCCTCACGTTCGAAATTCGCCACTGGGAAATCATTGAGCGGTTCGGACGTTATCCTCATCGCAATGAAATACTCGGGAGAGAGAGTACGGAGGAAGAATTGAGGTTTCTACAGGAACCGGGGTCGTCTTTCTGACCGGGTTATTTACCGGTGCAGAATCTAACACACCATTTAAAAACAATAACTTATATACATTTTGGAGCACCTACTGAGTGCAAAAAACTGCGAAAAAGTGCAAATATTTGTCATTTTTTTTCAGAGCCGGCTCCTGATCACCCAATTCCAAACCGGGATAAGTGGGAAACTGGGAACCCTGTATCTGCTTCAATTGTAATATCCGAGCATTGAGGCTGGCTGGTGTTCAATCCGGGTAAACAAACAGTATCGCTTGATTTTTCGCAGGGAAGATGGCACCGCCGAAGATACATATCTAGTGGTCCATGCGGTTAATTCCGTAACTTTCAGAGCTTCTGTGCTGCGCTCGCTTGAATTGGCTACGGCCAGTCCTGCGCTCGCGCGCCTTGCCCACAACGCTTGTGTGACGGCTGAAAGTTACAGAATTAACCGCATGGACCACTAGACTATAAAGAGCCATGGTTCAATCACTCGGTCTTCCGGTCGTCGCGTTCACGCATGAGCCAATAGGTCAGCCCCAACGCCAGTACCGTCCCCGCCAGCACAGCCACTTTGGCAGGATCAACGTCGGGTTCTAGGATGATGAACTTGCGGGCCAGTGCCAGAATCGCGATCAGAATGACGGTCTTGACCTGGATGATGCTTTCCTTGCGCAAAGCCACTTTGACGATCGAATGCTTGAATTCCATCGCGATCAGCAGCGTCATGGTGGCACCGAACACCAGCTGGAAAACCTTATGATCCAGTGGATTCAGCGCATCCATGACGAGCATCGTGAAGACGAGCCGAATCAACTGAATCAGCGAGATCACAATTACCACCGCGATAAGGCCCGAAAGCGTCATGGCAACGACCTGCTCGAAGCGCTCGTAAACCGTCATCAACCGCCACTGGGAGCGCATCTCGTCAAGGGCCTTGTGGTCAGATTCTTTATTCATAAGCGCTGTGCTCTCTCTTTCAATGAAACGTTAATGGAACGGGGTGTCCGATAAGACGACTCGATTACACCTGCATCACCGGGGCAATTGCGAAGCCACCCAGCGCATAATGCCCTGCGCGCCCGTGGCGCCGCCGATGGGTGGATCAGCCTCTTGCACGTCAACCCTTCGTCCCATGCACGGCATCAATCCGGCTTCTGGTCCGGCGGCAGCAATCCCAGCAGATCTGCCTGCAAATGTTGCAACTTGTCGATGCCAGCCCTCAATGCCTCGACACGGCCGGCTTTTTTCATTTCACTCAGGGTGTGCGCTAACTGCTGGATGCTCTGATGCAGGACATCGACCTGATCATCAGGATCCTTGCCGAAGAACGTAGGGCGGCCACTTTGATCCCGCCAGTATTGGAGTGCTTCGGGTTGAGGCGGCACTTGGGTCTTACCTGACAGGTAGTCGATCATCTGGGAAATCCAGACCCGGTGGTCGACGTATGTGAACGGCACGGGCAGCGCGGAGCGACTGTCAGGTTTGAATCCCTTCCAGGATAAGGGTACCTGCCAGGTGTCTAGCCATTGCTCGAATCCATGCGCCGGCATCGGATGCCCGATGGCATAACCCTGGCCCCACTCGCATCCCATACGCAGCAGCATTTCACCATGCTGAATGGATTCGACTCCCTCCGCGATGCAGTTCCTGCCAAACGACCTTGCCAGTGCCAGTAGCGCATCCAGGATGGCGATATCGTCCGGATCCTCGAGCATGTCGCGTATAAAACCTTGGTCGATCTTGAGCAGGTGCGCGGGCAGGCGCTTCAGATAGGCCAGCGATGAATAGCCGCTGCCGAAATCGTCGAGGGCAAAACGCAACCCCATCCTCTCGCACTGCGCCATCAACTGAGACACTTGAACGAAGTCCTCCACGGCGCTGGTTTCGAGGATTTCCAGCTCAAGGTTTTGCGGCTGGGCGCCGGGATGTCGTGACAACATACCACGTAGATGCATGATGAAGTCCGGTTGCAGCAAGTGCCGCGCACCGATATTCACGCTGATCGGGACATGAAGGCCGGCCTTGCGCCAAACTTCGGTCTGGGTCAACGCAGCCTCGATGGTCCATTCCCCCACGTCAATCCCGAGCGGATGGTTCTCAATGATGGGTATGAAGGAGGCAGGAGATAACAAGCCACGCGTCGGATGTTGCCAGCGGATCAAGGC
Source organism: Marinimicrobium sp. (assembly GCF_002695945.1). Lineage (NCBI taxonomy): Bacteria > Pseudomonadati > Pseudomonadota > Gammaproteobacteria > Cellvibrionales > Cellvibrionaceae > Marinimicrobium > Marinimicrobium sp. The sequence goes on from NZ_NZQP01000054.1 coordinate 19,976, forward strand.
CTCGGCGCCCAGCACCTCACCGGTGCGCATGTTGACCTTAGGTTGGAAATAAAGCAGAAACTGCCCATTGGCAAGTGCATTCTCTATGCTGTCAAATTCTTCGTGACGGGTGCGCAGCGTACGATCCTTCTCCGTATCGAAAACGTGATATCGATTCTTGCCAGCTTGCTTGGCACGATACATAGCCTGATCTGCCTGCCGCAGCAGTTGGTCGGCGTCGATATCTTCGCCTTGCGGGTAGTAGCTCACACCGATACTCGCGCTCACCTCGCACAGTGCGTCACCAATCGGTACGGGCTGTGCAGCCACCTCGATCAGGCGATCGAGAATCGGTACGCTGACGGAAATATCCGGCAGGTCGAGCAGAACAGCGACAAACTCATCACCACCAAGACGGGCCAAGGTATCGTCTTCGCGCAACACCTGCGCCATACGCCTGGACAGGACGGACAGCAATTTGTCGCCGACTGCGTGGCCGTGCTGGTCGTTGACCTTCTTGAATCCATCCAGATCGATAAAGACAACCGCCAGGTGCATGCCACGCCGACGTGTCTGACGAATGGCCTGCTTAAGGCGGTCTCCAAGCAATAGTCGATTGGGCAAGCCGGTGAGCAGGTCGTAATGAGCAACGCGTTCAAGCTGTTGCTGGTTCTCCTTCAGCGCTGTGATGTCGGAAAACATGGCTGCGTAATGCTCGATATGGCCCCGCATATCCGGGACTGCACTGATCGTCAGCAGCGCGGCAAACTGACTGCCGTTCTTGCGTCGGCACCAGAGCTCTCCGTGCCAGTAGTCGTGCTCACGCAGAGCCTGCCAAACGGTCTGATAGAACTCATCGTCATAGCGATCGGACTCGAGCAGACGAGGTGTCTGGCCCACTACTTCCTCCCGCGCATAACCAGTGATCACGGTAAACGCCCGATTGACGTTGACAATGTGGCCTTGAGCGTCCGTAACGAGGATGCCCTCTCCTGCGTGCTCAAAAACTGTTGCCGCAAGGCGAAGCTCTTCCGCGGATCTTCTGCGTGAGGTGACATCATGGATATAGCCGTGCCAGAGGATGCTCCCATCAGGCATGGCTTCAGGCGACGCCTCGCCTTCGACCCAGATCACCCGACCGTCTGGAAACTGCACCCGGTACTCGTCATGCCAAAGCGCGAGTGACTGCCCCGACGCCTGTATGGTTTCATGCACACGGTCGCGGTCTTCAGGATGGAGCGCCGCGAACACAGGAGTGGCATCTTCAACAACATCCTCCGGTGCAACCCCGTATATTTCCTGTATCCTCGCGCTGGCATAAGGGAAGTGCGAGCTGCCGTCCGGACGAAGACGGTATTGGTAAAGCATACCGGGAACGTGGCTGGCCAACTCTTCTCGCTGTAGGCGCATAGCGTTCAGCGCCTGCTCGACCCTCTTGAGATCGGTGATGTCCTCTACCGTCGCTGTGGTCAGCTCGATGGTTTCTCCGGTGAACAGCGGGTGCTGGCACCGCCCGCAATTGGGCTTCTCTGCCAACTTGTTGGCTGGCACGCGATTGATGGATTGGCAGTGTGGGCAGACGATATGAACGCCGTCACTCATGAGGTGGGTCCTTGGGACACAGAGGAAGTCATGGCTCCGGCAGTTGGGCCTGGGGATTCGAGATGTAGCCCTTGCGTCAGTTCCCGGATGCTGTATTCATCCAGCGTTTCCCGTGCGAGCAGTTCGCGCGCGCACCGCTCCAGCACTTCTCGGTTAATTTCGAGAATTCGGTATGCACGTTCAAACACACCCATCACGATGTCACGGATGGCTTGGTCGATGCGTGTCTGAGTCGATTCGGCTACCCGGCAGCCACCCTGTACCAGTTCAGGCGCATCAAGAAAACGCGGCCTCTGTGCCTCAAAAGCAACGTACCCCAAGCCCTCATCCATGCCGAAGCGCGTAATCATGTCGCGGGCGATGTCGGTGGCCCGCGCGAGATCGTCTGAAGCCCCTGTGGACAGCTCGCCAAACACGAGCTTCTCAGCCGCGCGCCCTCCCAGGAGCACGGCGATCTTGTGCTCCAGGTCAGCACGTGTTATCAGAAATCGGTCTTCGGTGGGCCGCTGCAGGGTGTAGCCGAGTGCACCGATGCCACGCGGCACGATTGAAATCTTGTGTACCGGATCGGTGCCGGGCAGCGCCAGCGCCACCAGCGCATGTCCCATCTCGTGATAGGCCACGGTTTCCCGCTCCTTCGGATTGAGCACACGGTTCTTCCTTTCCAGGCCGGCCACGATGCGCTCGATGGCGGCGGTGAAGTCTTGCAGTTCCACAGCTTGCGCCTTGCGCCGCGTCGCGTTCAGCGCTGCTTCGTTCACGAGATTGGCCAGATCAGCGCCGGAAAAGCCGGTGGTCAGCGCCGCCACCTGTTCCAGACCTACACCTTGGGCCAGGGTGATCTTCTTGACATGGACCTTCAGGATATCCAGGCGACCTGTCTTGTCGGGACGGTCCACCAGCACCTGCCGGTCGAAGCGACCGGCGCGAAGCAAGGCCTGATCGAGGATTTCGGGCCGGTTGGTGGCTGCAAGGATGATCAGCCCGACCGAGCTGTCGAAGCCATCCATTTCGGTGAGCAACTGGTTCAGCGTCTGCTCACGCTCGTCGTGTCCGCCGATGGGGCCTCCGGCACCGCGTGCGCGACCCAAAGCATCCAGCTCATCAATGAAGATGATCGCCGGCGCCTGCGCACGCGCCTGTTCGAACAGGTCGCGCACGCGCGCCGCACCCACGCCGACGAACATCTCGACGAACTCCGAGCCTGAGATGGAGAAGAACGGCACCCCGGCCTCACCCGCCACGGCCTTGGCCAGCAGGGTCTTGCCCGTGCCGGGCGGGCCCACCAGCAACACGCCCTTGGGGATGCGCGCTCCGAGCCGTCCATACTCCTGCGGATTCTTGAGGAAATCGCCGATCTCAACCAACTCCGCCTTGGCTTCATCGACGCCAGCGACATCGGCAAAGGTCACGCCAGTGTTCTTCTCCATGAATACCTTGGCACGGCTCTTGCCGATGCTCAGGAAGCCACCCATGCCCTGCTTCGCGGCGAAGCGGCGGAACAGGAAGAACCAGACGCCGAAGAAGGCCACCGCCGGCAGAATCCAGGAGAGCACATCACGCAGCCAGGTGCTTTCCACCACCCGCGTATAGGGCACCTCGTACTTGGACAGCCGCTCGGCCAGGTCGGGTTCGACACGGGTGGCCACGATGGTGGTCTTGCCCCGGCTGTCCGGCGATTTCAGGCGCCCGGTCACCGTGCGGTCCGACACCAGCACTTCGGCGACGCGCCCCTCGGCCAGCGCCTTCTCGAATTCGCTGTAGGGCACGGGCTCGACGGTCTTGGCCGCCTGCCATTGGTTCTGCAGCATCAGCAGCAACAGACCCGCGACGATCCAGTAGCCAATGTTCCATTGATCTTTCTTTTCCATGGGCAGGGTACCTCGCAAGTCGTGTCGCTAGAGAATAGGGGTGAACAGACGGGCCACCCCGTCGCGCAAGCGGATGGCCAGCGGGTGGGCGCGCAACGCCTTCGCCGATATCTCGCCCGAGGCATCACGAGCGGCATCAAAAAGGGATGACAGCCGCGTAGACAACGCGGTGTCGTACACCTCCACATTGAACTCGAAGTTGAGGCGCAAACTGCGCGCATCCCAATTGGCCGAACCCAGGCAGCACCACGCTGCGTCTACCACCATCAGCTTGCTGTGGTCGAACGGGCCAGGCCGTTCGAAGATGCGCACACCATGCTCCAGCACCTGCCAGTAGTGGGCGCGCGCGGCCCATTGCACCGTGGGATGGTCGCCGTTTGCGGGCGTTAGCACGTCGATACGCACGCCGCGCAACGCGGCCGTGCTTAGCGCCGCGATCATCGGCTGATCGGGGACGAAGTAAGGTGTCCAGATGCGCACCGAATGCTTCGCCGCGCTCAAAGCGCCCATGAAGGTCCAGCGCATCCTGTCCAGGGCCTCATCGGGACCGGCCTCTATGCCGCGCGCCCAAGAGGTTCCTTGCTCATCAGCCGTTGCGGGCGGTTCGCCCCAGAAACCCTTGCTGAGCCGCTCGCCCGTGGTATCGCACCAATCATCAGTGAAGTTCCGCATCAGATGCTCTACCACCAGCCCGCGCAGACGAAAGTGCAAATCGTGACAGGCCTGGCCCGGTGCATCGGGCCGCCAATACGGGCTGGAGATATTCATGCCGCCGGTGAAACCCGTCTCGCCATCGATCACCAGCAGCTTGCGGTGATTGCGCAGATGCGCGGCATGCAGGCGCGCGGGAATCAATGTCGGGTTGAACGTCGCCACCGGAACGCCGGCGCGCTGCAAGGCACGGTAGGCGCTGCCGGGCGTCCAGCGGGCATAGACATCGTCGATCAGCACCCGCACTTGCACGCCGCGCTCATGAGCCCGGCGCAGCGCATCGACGAACTGCGCCCCGATGCCTTGGCCGTCGAAGATGTACGAAGCCAGCGCGACGCTGTGCCGCGCCGATTCGATGGCAGCGAGCATGGCCGGGTAGGCCTGCTCGCCATCGACAAGCGGCTCAATACGGTTGCCGCCGGTCAGCGACTGGCCGGTGGCGCGTCCCACCAGGTGGGCCAGACCGGCAAGTGGCGGCGATACAGCGTCGGGTATCGTGGGCGAGAGGTCCTGTCGAACAGCAGGATCTGCCCCCGGGAAGAGCCGCCGCGCCCGCCGCTGGTAACGGTTGATGCCGAATAGCCCATACAGCAGCGAACCGCCCAGCGGCAACAAGGCGATCAGCAGTACCCACAGCGTGGCCGATCGAGGGTCACGCTTGTAGATGACCGCGTGCCCCGCTGTGGGGATAGCGACCGCCAGCGACACGAGGGTGGCTGCCCATGTCAGCCCGCTGGGGTCGGACACGACAGCCTCCCATCGCTCAAGATTCGCCGCCCGCCGGCTTCTTCTTGCGCGCAGGCTTGCTCGCGTCGCCAGGCGGTGCCTCGGCCACGTTCGCGGCATCGGGCTTTTCAGGCTCGGCCGGCTGCGCGGGTGGCTCCTGGCGCTCGAAGACCACCCGTTCGGCCTTGTC
>NZ_NZQP01000055.1:0-68850 GCF_002695945.1 Marinimicrobium sp.
CCCTCCGCTTACGGTCTTGAAAGGGCTTCCCCTTCCCGTCCCTCTGTGCCACCCAAAAACTTTTTACTTACTGACCGTGGTACTCGGCCGACAGCTCGTGGACCGCGCGGATAAAGGCGCCGGCGTGTTCNGGGTCGACTTCCGGGGTGATGCCGTGGCCCAGGTTGAAGACGTGGCCTGAGCCTTTACCGTAAGAGGCCAGAATCTGACCGACTTCCTCGCGAATCCGCTCGGGGCTGGCGTAGAGAATGGTCGGGTCCATATTGCCCTGTAGCGCGACCCGGTCACCGACCCGGGCGCGGGCGCGGCCGATGTCGGTGGTCCAGTCCAGACCCAGCGCATCGGCGCCGGTGTCGGCCATGGCCTCCAGCCACTGGCCGCCGCCTTTGGTGAACAGAATCACCGGTACTTTGCGGCCGTCGTGCTGACGGATCAGGCCTTTGACAATCTGCTCCAGGTAGCGCAGGGAGAATTCCCGGTAGGCATTGTGGGACAGGGCGCCGCCCCAGGTATCGAAAATCTGCACCGCCTGGGCGCCCGCCAGNATCTGGCCGTTCAGGTAGCGGATAACGGACTGGGCCAGGGTGTCGAGCAGGTGATGCATCAGNTCGGGCCGGTCGTACATCATCTGCTTGGCGCGGCGAAAATCCCGGCTGGAGCCNCCNTCAATCATGTAGGTGGCCAGGGTCCAGGGGCTACCGGAAAAACCGATCAGGGGCACCCGACCGCCCAGCTCGNGGCGAATGGTTTTCACCGCATCGAGGACGTANGGCAGATCCGCTTCTGGATTGACCACATCCAGTGCCATGATATCGGCTTCAGTACGCACCGGCTTTTCAAACTTGGGGCCTTCACCNGGCTCAAAGTACAANCCCAACCCCATTGCATCAGGGATAGTGAGAATGTCCGAGAACAGAATGGCCGCATCCAGCGNGTAGCGCTCCAGGGGTTGCAGCGTCACCTCACAGGCCATGTCCGGGTTGCCGCACAAACCCATGAAGTTGCCGGCCCGCTCGCGGCTGGCCCGATATTCCGGTAGGTAGCGACCGGCCTGACGCATCATCCACACCGGAGTGACGTCCACCGGTTCGTGGGCCAGNGCGCGCAGGAAGCGGTCGTTTTTCAGCTCGGTCATAGTAATGGTCCGGTACAGTCGGAGAACGGGGGAGGGGAGCGGCGGATACGGAGGTGTCGTAGGGCGGATCGGTCCGACGCCTCGGAGTGCGAAGCACGCATCCGCCGTCACCCAAGTTCTTACACTTCGAGGTAGTCCATGATCCCTTCGGCCGCTTCGCGCCCTTCCCAGATGGCGGTCACCACGAGGTCGGAACCGCGCACCATGTCGCCACCGGCGAACACCTTCGGGTTGGAGGTCTGGAACTTGTACTGCTGGGTTTCCGGCGCTTCCACACCACCCCAGTCGGATACNNTGATGCCGTGCTCGTCAAACCAGGGCGCGGGNCTCGGACGGAAACCGAAGGCAATCAGCACCACATCNGCCGGCAAGACTTCTTCACTGCCCGGAATCGGTTCGGGACGGCGNCGGCCATTTTCATCGGGNTCACCCANTTCGGTGGTCACCACTTTCACGCCTTCGACNTTNTCNTCACCNACNATGGCCACNGGCTGACGGTTGAANAGGAACTGNACNCCCTCTTCTTTGGCGTTGGCCACTTCGCGGCGCGAGCCGGGCATGTTCTCTTCGTCACGGCGGTAAGCACAGGTCACGCTCTCGGCGCCCTGGCGAATGGAGGTGCGGTTACAGTCCATGGCGGTATCACCACCGCCGAGCACCACCACGCGCTTGCCTTTCACGCTGATGAACTCGCTCGGGTCTTTTTCAAACCCCAGGTTGCGATTGACGTTGGCCACCAGGAACGGCAGAGCGTCGTGTACGCCGGGCAGGTCTTCACCGGGGAAGCCACCTTTCATGTAGGTGTAGGTACCCATGCCCATAAACACCGCATCGTACTCCTTGAGAATTTCGTCCATGGTGATGTCGGTGCCGACTTCGGTATTCAGACGGAATTCCATACCCATTTCGGTGAAGATNTCACGCCGACGGGTCAGGACGTTTTTCTCGAGCTTGAATTCGGGNATACCGAAGGTCAACAGGCCGCCGATTTCCGGGTAACGATCAAAGACCACCGGTTTGACGCCATTGCGCACCAACACGTCGGCGCAACCCAGACCGGCCGGGCCGGCGCCGATGATGGCGACTTTCTTGTCGGTCCAGGTGACCTTGGACATGTCNGGCTTCCAACCCATGGCGAAAGCGGTGTCGGTGATGTACTTCTCGGCATTACCAATGGTCACGGCACCGAAGCCGTCGTTCAGGGTACAGGCGCCTTCACACAGGCGATCCTGGGGGCAGACACGACCACAGACTTCCGGCAGNGAGTTGGTCTGATGACTCAGCTCGGCCGCTTCAAAGATGTNGCCTTCGGAAATCAGCTTCAACCAGTTGGGAATGAAGTTGTGCACGGGGCACTTCCATTCACAGTAGGGATTGCCGCAGGAAAGACAGCGATGCGATTGACTGGCTGCCTGGTCCTGGTCAAACGGTTCGTAAATTTCCACAAACTCGTGCTGGCGCACTTCCATGTCTTTTTTGGCGGGGTCCTGACGGCCCACATCAATAAACTGGAAGTTGTTGTTTAAACGTCCGGCCATAATCACTGCCTCAGCTAATCGGTGTGAGCCCGCGCCGCACTGGCGAACGGGCTCTGTATCGTTCTAGTGTCCTGTGCGCCCGAAGGCGCACCGGCGGGTTATTCGCCGCGTTTTTCCATGTCGTTGAGCAAGCCGCTCAGGCTCGCCGCCTTGGGCTTGACCAGCCAGAATTTACCGACGTAATCATCGAAGTTGTCCAGCAGGTTCTGGCCCCACTCGCTTTCGGTCTCTTCGGTAAATTCCGTGATGACCCGACGCAGGTAGTTGCGGTGCGCTTCCAGCGATTCGCCATCCACCCGGTGAATGTCCACCAGTTCGTGGTTGTAGCGATCCACAAAGCTGTTGTCCTCATCCAACACGAACGCAAAGCCGCCAGTCATACCCGCACCGAAGTTCACCCCGGTGCGACCGAGTACGGTCACCACGCCACCGGTCATGTACTCACAGCAGTGGTCACCGGCACCTTCCACGACGACGTGAGCACCGGAGTTACGAACGCCGCAGCGCTCGCCCGCCTGACCGGCCGCGAACACCTTACCGCCGGTCGCGCCGTACAGACAGGTGTTACCCATGATGCTGGTGTCCTGGGACTTGAAGCCGGAGTTGCGCGGTGGGCGCAGCACCAGTTTGCCGCCGGCCATGCCTTTGCCCACGTAGTCGTTGGCATCGCCTTCCAGGTAAATATACAGGCCACCGGCGTTCCACACACCCAGACTCTGACCGGCCACACCGGTGAGTTTTAGCGTAATGGGCTTATCCGCCATGCCCTGGTTGCCGTGGCGCTTGGCAATTTCACCGCTGATGCGCGCGCCGATAGAGCGGTCGCAGTTGGTCACGGTAAAGGCGTATTCACCGCCGGATTTGCTCTCAATGGCCGGCAGCACTTCCTTGACCATCGCCTCGGCCAGCTCGCCCTTGTCGAACGGTTCGTTACGATCCACCGCGCACAGCTGCGGCTTGGTTTCCAGGAACTTGTCGGTGTAAGTGATGCGGCTCAGGTCCAGACGCTTCTGCTTGCTGGTCTGGCCTTCGATCGCTTCGAGCAGGTCGACGCGACCGACCAGATCACCCAGACTGCGCAGTCCCAGTCGGGCCAACCACTCACGGGTTTCCTCGGCAATAAACTTGAAGAAGTTCATCGCCATTTCAACGGTGCCGATGTAGTGGTTTTCACGCAGGTCGTCGCGCTGGGTGGCCACACCGGTGGCGCAGTTGTTCAGGTGACAGATCCGCAGGTACTTACAGCCCATGGCCACCATCGGGCCAGTACCGAAGCCGAAGCTCTCGGCGCCGAGCATGGCCGCCTTGATCACATCCAGGCCGGTTTTCAGGCCGCCGTCGGTCTGCACCCGGACCTTGTCGCGCAGATCGTTGGCGCGCAGGGTCTGGTGGGTTTCACTCAGGCCCAGCTCCCAGGGAGAGCCCGCATAGCGGATGGAGGTCAGCGGGCTGGCCGCGGTACCGCCGTCGTAGCCGGAAATGGTGATCAGGTCCGCGTAGGCCTTGGCCACACCGGCGGCAATAGTGCCGACGCCGGGACGAGACACCAGCTTGACCGACACCTGGGCGTCCGGGTTGACCTGCTTGAGGTCAAAGATCAGCTGCGCCAGATCCTCGATGGAGTAAATGTCGTGGTGCGGCGGCGGTGAAATCAGGGTCACACCGGGCACCGAATAGCGCAGCCGGGCGATCAGATCATTGACCTTGCCACCGGGCAACTGGCCACCCTCCCCGGGCTTGGCGCCCTGGGCAACCTTGATCTGCAGCACTTCGGCATTGACCAGGTAGTGCGGGGTCACACCAAAGCGGCCCGAGGCGATTTGCTTGATTTTGGAGACCTTATCGGTGCCAAAACGGGCCGGATCTTCACCACCCTCGCCGCTGTTGGAGCGGCCACCGAGACGGTTCATGGCCTGCGCCAGACACTCGTGCGCTTCCGGCGACAAGGCCCCGAGGGACATACCGGCGGAGTCAAAGCGCTTGATGATGGCCTCGATCGGCTCCACTTCGCTCAGTGGAATGGCCTGAGCACTGTCTTCTTTGACTTTCAGCAGGTCGCGCAGCGTCGCCACCGGGCGCTCATTGACCAGGCTGGAGTAATCGCGCCACAGGCTGTACTCACCGGTCTGCACGGCACGCTGCAGGGTCTGGATCACGTCCGGGTTGAAAGCGTGGTATTCCTGACCGTGAACGTATTTGAGAATGCCGCCCTGCACCAGGGGCTTACGCGCCAACCAGGCGGTACTGGCGATGATCTTCTGGTCTTCTTCCAGATCCGGGAAGCCGGCGCCCTGAATGCGGGACTGAGTACCTTCAAAGCAGGTGTCCACCACTTCATCGGCCAGACCGACTGCCTCAAACAACTGCGCACCGCGGTAGGAGGTGATGGTGGAGATGCCCATTTTGGACAGAATCTTCAGCAGGCCCTTGTCGACGCCCTTGCGATACCCCTTGTACGCCTGATCGGTATCCAGCTGCAGTTCGCCGGTTTCCATCAGGTTGTTGAGCACGTAGTAGCTCAGGTACGGGTAAACCGCCGTCGCGCCGTAGCCGATCAGTGTTGCGATCTGGTGGGAGTCGCGGGCCGTGCCGGTTTCCACAATGATGTTAGCGTCACAGCGCAGCCCCACCTTGGTCAGGTGGTGGTGCACCGCGCCGGTGGCCAGCAGGGCGTGGATCGGCAGCTGGCCTTTTTCCAGATGGTTGTCGCTCAGTACCAACAGCACCTTGCCCGCCTTCACCTGCTCGGCGGCGTCATCGCACAGCTTGGCGATGGCCTGCTTGAGGTTGTACTGGGCCGGATCGTAATTGAGCGACAGAACGGTCGCCTCATACCCCGGACGGGGAATATCCATCAGGGCACGGAACTTCGCCGGTGACAGCACCGGTGAGCGCAGAATCACCCGATCGGCGTGCTCTTCGGTCTCTTCGTAGACCGACAGTTCGCGTCCCAGACAGGTTTCCAGGGACATGACGATGGCTTCACGCAGCGGATCAATCGCCGGGTTGGTCACCTGGGCGAACTGCTGGCGGAAATAGTCGTACAGCGGCCGCTGCTTGGCGGACAAGACAGCCATGGGGGTATCGTCACCCATGGAGCCGACCGCTTCCTGGCCGCCCTCGGCGAGCGGACGCAGCACCTGATCACGCTCCTCGAAGGTGACCTGGTACATTTTCATGTAGGCCTTGAGCTGCTCTTCGGTGAGGCCGTTTTCGGCCACATCGTCTTCCAGAGTGGATTCGATGCGCAGCGCCTTCTCTTTCAGCCACTGCTTGTAGGGCTGGCGCCCCTTGAGCTGCTCGTCAATGTCCTTGGTGTGGTACAGCTTGCCGGTCTCGGTATCCACCGACAGAATCTGGCCCGGTCCAAGACGGCCCTTGGCCACCACGTCTTCCGGCTTGTACTTGTACACGCCGACTTCGGAGGCCACGGTGATGATGTCGTCTTTGGTGATCACCCAGCGCGACGGACGCAAGCCGTTGCGGTCCAGGGTACAGACCGCGTAGCGGCCGTCGGTGATCACCAGGCCCGCCGGGCCATCCCAGGGCTCGACGTGCATGGAGTTGTATTCGTAGAACGCACGCAACTGCGGATCCATGTGCTCGACATTCTGCCAGGCCGGCGGTACCAGCATGCGCACCGCACGGTGCAGCTCCATGCCGCCGGTGATCAGCACTTCGAGCATATTGTCCAGGCTGGAGGAGTCGGACCCATCGCGGTTGACCAGGGGTGCCACGCGATCCAGATCCGGCAGCAGGGGCGTGCTGAACTTGGAGGTGCGGGCCACGGACCAGTTACGGTTGCCCATCACGGTATTGATTTCACCGTTGTGCGCCAGCATACGGAACGGCTGGGCCAGGGGCCACTGGGGCAGCGTATTGGTGGAGAAGCGCTGGTGGAACACGCAGATGGCGGTTTCCAGGCGCGGATCCGCCAGGTCGGTAAAGAACTTGGGCAGGTCCACCGGCATCATCAACCCTTTATAGGAGATGACCGTGGAGCTGAAACTGGCAATATAGAACGCCTTGTCTTCGGCCAGGCGCTTTTCGGCCTGACGCCGGGCGAGGAACAGCCGGGCGTTAAACTGCTCGAGACTCAGGTCTCCATCGTTGTTGATAAACAGGTGATTGAAACGCGGCAGTGACTCCAGGGCAATCGGCCCCAGGCAGCTGCTGTCCACCGGCACCTCGCGCCAGCCCGCCGGGCTGAGCTCCTGAGCGCGCAGCTCCTCCTCAACCACATCGCGGGCCTTCTGGGCCTGGGCATCGTCGGTGCTGAGCATGATCGAGCCGACGCCGTAAACGTCAGTCAGCTCGGCGCCGCAGGCCTCCTTGGCCACGGTGCGCAGAAAGCCGTCCGGCTTCTGAAGCAGCAGGCCGCAACCGTCACCGGTCTTGCCGTCCGCCGCGATACCGCCGCGGTGGGTCATGCAGGTCAACGACTCGATGGCGGTTTCCAACAGGCGATGACTGGCCTTGCCCTTCAAATGGGCAATCAAGCCAAAGCCGCAGTTGTCTTTAAACTCATCTAACCTGTAGAGGCCCGTGGTCATACGCTGTCTCTCTCGATACCGATAGAATCCGGAACATGGCTCGCTCCGCTCACGCCCCAGACAAAAAAGCCCCTCCAAAAAGGGGCCAGGCAAATGGGCGCAGCATATTACCCGCAAGTGGCCCCAAAGGCAAGACGAGCGGGGCTCTCAGCGCCCAACAGTAAAGCTAATTTCGGCGAAATCAGGAGTAAATTCAGGAAATTTAAGGAAACGGTCGCAAACGGTCCCGCACCGACCGATCCGGCCGGGTCTATAGGCGGACACATGAATCAAAGCATATTGCCTCACCGGTGCCGCCCGCAAACGGCCTAAAACCACCTGACAAGCCGCACACCCAAGCTATCACAAATCCCGCTCAATGCCTACAAACTCGCTCAACGGGCCATCTGAGGGTGCCAGCGTACTTTATTCCACCGCAAATCTAGGCTAAGTTAGGCTCGTGTTATAACACCCGCTTATTAAAAACACCGGTAATTCAGGAAGACACCATGAATAAATTAACTTTCAGGAGCGCAGGCTGCAGCATATTTGCCGCGCTGATCCTAAGCCTCGCCCTGGCAGGCTGCGGCAGTGACGACAACGACTCACGTCTCGACAACATCAACAATAACGGCAACACCGGGGGCGACCCCAATGATGGAGGTACCGACGATGGGGGCGAAGACAATGGAGGAGACGGTGATACGGAAGATCAGACTTCCCAACTGGGACGGGGCGTTGGCAGCAATTTTGTAGAAGGTGAAATCGCCGTCGACCTACCATCGGATAGCTCCTTATCCGCAGGTGGGAGCACTATTTTGGAAGTCACACTCGTCAATGACCAGGGCGATCTCATCAACGAGCAGGTGACCGTCTCCTTTAGCTCAAGCTGTATTTCTTCAGGTGGCGCCAGACTGCAGGGAACAGACGAAGAGTCTGAGACGTCCGTCACTACCAGCACTGGCAGCGCCTCCGTCACCTATCAGGCGACAGGTTGCGTCGGAGAGGACGAAATTGTAGCAAGCGCTTCCAGCGAAACTCGTTCGGGCATAAACAGCGCCAGAGCCACCATAAACGTTGAACAAGATACGCTCGACCAAGTTCAGTTTATCGGGGCGTCCCCCAGCGTCATTGGCATCAGAGGGATGGGCGCGCAAACCACAAGCTCAGAAGTCGTATTTAAGGTAGTTGGGGCCAACGGAAGCCCGATGCGAGAGGTTCCGGTGACATTCGCCCTAAGCTCAAACGCTCCTGCCGGCGCAAACCTGGCCAACGACAGCGGAACCACTAACAGTGAAGGCCAAGTTACAGCCAGAGTCAGAGCTGGAACTGGGGCAGGCGTTGCAAATGTCATTGCAACAGCCAATGGCGTCTCCACCCTGTCTCGGCAACTGGTGATTACCACCACCATCCCAACACAGCGCCACACTAGCCTATCGGCGTCAGACCTTTACCCCGTGGCATGGAACACTGACGGTGTGGAGAGCGAGCTCACCATTCGTTTGGGTGACCAGAACAATAACCACATTCCCGAAGGAACCGCTGTTTATTTCACCGCCAGTGCCGGGATTGTTGATGCAGAGTGCCTTACCGGAGAAAACAGCGCCTGCTCTGTCACTTGGAGAAGCCAAGGCCAGCGCCCAATGGGATCCGGCGGAGTTACATTGCATGAGGAGCCACCTTACGCACGCTGCCCCGGCACCGAAGAGTGTCGCGCCGGTCGTGTTTATGTACTTGCCTCAACAGAGGGCAACGAATCTTTTATCGACATTAATAGCAATGGCCTTTTCGATGTAGGAACAGACCTGTTCGCGGCAAACGGGAACTGCGCCCCGAGCGTCCCAAGATCCTATATCCCACCCGCTCCTATTGATCAGGCATGCGATGACCTTGGACCGTCTTATCTGGACACCAACTTCAACGGCACCCTGGAAAATGACGAAATCGTGCGCGATCCCAAGGAGAGAAACAACCTCTACAACGGGATTCTTTGCCGCGCAGAGGATCATGAAGCCGGCCTCTGTAGCCGGGAGGGCATCACTATTCGAGAGAGCACTATGCTGGTTATGACCAGCCCATGGAGCAACCCGCTCATCCCGGGATTACCGTCGAGCGTAGAGCTGGGGCTTAATGAGTCGGTTCGATATGACCTCATAATCGCAGACGAAAATGGGAACGGCATGCCCGCTGGCACGCAAATCGAAATCAATGAAGAGTTTGCGGAGAATGTCACCTTCACGTTGAGCCGAGATACGCTGGGCGGATCTTCTGAGCCGTCGAAAGTCTCGCTTCAATTGAAAGCCGATGACACTGAATCTGTGGCAGGGTCGTTCGTTCTCAGTATTACCTATGAGGGAGCTCAGACCAACTACGGCCCCATTGAAATCACAGCGCCGTAATATATTTGACTGATCGCCGGTGGGGCTCACCCCACCGGCTACCATATTAAAGCCCGCGACTTTCCTTAATTTCTTCATGTATATCAGACATGACGCGCGGCCAGGGCCCCGCCTCCCTTTGATCCTCGGGCAAATCGCCTATCGCCTCTCTGGCCGACTCAGCACCTGAATAGCGTCCGGTTACGACCACAAACCAGGGCTTTCCCTGACGGCGGGTTTCGAAGCTCAGGAGCTGTTCCCGATTGGGCTGTGCCTCAATATAGCGATCCACCGATGCCCGTGAGCTGGCACCCAGAAGCTGCAGGGTGTACTCGGAGGCGCGCCAGGAGAGCAGCACCTGCTCGTCTTCCGGAATGTCGGGTAAACTGGAAGCCTCGGCAACGGCCGGCTCTTCCGAAGGGGGCTGCTCGGTCGGAGTTTTCGCCCCGGCCGCCGGCGCCGATGTTTCCTCGGGCTCAGACGCTTCATCGGGCTGTGGGATCTCCGGACGCTCCTCCACCGATGGTTCGGGGGACGGCGACTCGGGCAGTGCCCGCTCTGGCGCTGCCGACTCGGGTGTCTGGACGGTTTCTACAGCCGGCTCCGATTCTGCAGAGGACTCCAGCTCTGTACGGTTGGACGCCTCGTTGCTGGGAGACAGCGTCAGGGTCTGGGTTTCTCTCGACTCGGGCAGCCGTGTCGTCGACTCACGCTCAGGGGCTTCGGAATCACCCTGATAGATAAACACCATCAACAGCACACCAAGCAGCACAGCAATCACCACAATATGCACCAGCGGCAGGGCATTGCGGCGCTCCCCCGGCCTGCCCGAGCTGGCGCGGGCGGAAACCGATTCAAGCAGCCAGCGACGGGCCTGCTCGTGCAGCCGGGGAATCCGCCCCTCAGCCCGACGCCACCAGGGTTCCACCTTTTCCTCGGTGAACAGCTCCGGCCCCATATAGTCGGCCATTTCCATGCGGAAGTTGAGGTAATCGGTGGCTTCTTCAAGGGAGAGTGGCGCTAGGTCGAAATCGTGGATCAGCACGTCGTGCATGTTGAACTGATCCAGCCGTGTGACCATCTCAGAGTCGGCAAACAGCACGATGTGCAGGCGCCGACCGGTGGAGTCCTGCCCCTGCAACAGACTGATCAGGGCTCCAAGTGTTTTCTCATCCAGATGATGGGCATCATCGATGATGGTCAGCGCCAGGCGGTCTTCTTCATCCGCTATCTGAGCGAAATGACGAAGCGCGGCGAGCAACCGACCCACCGAGGGGTTGTCGTCTACCGAGAGGGCAAAGTGCCTGGCCATTTGCCCCAGCACCGCTTCGGCGCCCGCACCAGGCTCGGCGGTGAGCAGGCAAATATCATCATCGAATTGAAAACTGTTGGCCAGCTCAAGGGCAACGCGACTTTTACCCACCCCGGGTTTGCCCAGCACCGCCAGCAAACTGGCACTGAACTGACACAGGTGCTGTAACTGTTCGAGCAGAGCGCGTCGGCCACCGCCGCCAAAGAACGCAAATTCCGGGTCATCCCGGAAGGGATCTTCACTCAAACCGTAGTATTGACGATAATCCGCCACAGGGGATTCCGGGGCGGCCGATTGACCCGCCAGGTTGTCGTGCTCCGAGCTGTCTGTTGGGTCGGTGTTCATAAACGCTCTCCCGGAAAGGATTGTCGCTAGGCGCCCGGTGGCGCGGTATGTTCATCCGCCCGACAGGCTGCAAATGTTTCCTGTAATAGATCCTGTTCGATATCGCTGGTGATCAACGCTTCGCCGAGTTTGCTCAGCAACACCAACCGCAGCCGACCGTCGACCACTTTTTTATCCACCCCCATCAACTGCAGGAAATCGTCGGGAGTCATGCTGGCCGGTGCTTTCACCGGCAGGTGGGCCCGCTCCAGCAGGCGAACAATCCGGTCCAGCTCGTCAGCCGTAATGGCCCCTCGTCGATGGGACAGGTCTGCCGCCATCACCATACCTGCGGCGACTGCTTCACCATGCAACCAGACGCCATAGCCCTGATGGGTTTCAATCGCATGGCCAAAGGTATGCCCCAGGTTGAGAATGGCGCGCAGCCCACCTTCTCGCTCATCCCGGGCCACAACCTGCGCCTTGTTCTCACAAGAACGCTTGACGGCATAGGCCATCGCTTTAGGGTCCCGCGCCAGGAGATCGGGCAGATTCGACTCCAGCCATTCAAAAAATTCCCGATCGGATATCAGGCCGTATTTGATCACCTCGGCGATACCCGCCGACAGCTCGCGCGGAGGTAGAGATTCCAGCACGGACATGTCCGCGATCACCGCTTGCGGCTGATAGAAAGCGCCGATCATGTTTTTGCCGAGCCGGTGATTGACACCGGTCTTGCCCCCCACAGAGGAGTCCACCATGGATAACAGGGTGGTCGGCAACTGAATGAAATCCACTCCACGCTGATAACACGCAGCGGCGAAGCCCGCCATGTCACCCACGACACCACCGCCCAAGGCCATGATGGTCGTCGTACGATTGTGTCGAGCCTCGAGCAGACCATCAAAAATCTGATTCAGCGTCTCCAGATTCTTGAACGATTCTCCGTCGGGTAACACGGTAGTATCGACCTGATAGCCGTCGAGAAGTTCGATCAGAGCGGGCAGGTAAAGCGGCGCGATGGTATCGTTGGTGACGATGTATACCTGCTTGGCGCGCACGTGGCGTACCAGCAGCTCCCGGTTCTTCAGGAGCTGCTCGCCAATATGAATCGGGTAGCTGCGATCGGCGAGATCAACGGTCAGAGTTTGCATAGTCGGCACTGCGTTCGGGTTGTCGGAAAACCCTCATCTTAGCACACCGTCCGAAACTTTAACCGAGCTCAATCCTGGCCTAGACGTTCGGCAATATCCCGCGCCACCACCTTCGGCGGGCGTCGGTCGGTCACCACCACCCAGTCCGCTACCGCCCGGTACAGAGGGTCGCGCTGCTCAAGCAACTCGACGATTTTCTGGCGGGGGTTGTCCACCTGCAACAGCGGGCGCTTTTTGTCCTTGGCGGTGCGCTCTACCAAGTGTTCCACCGAAGCGGTCAGGTAGCACACGCGGCCACCGCGGTGCATCACCTCGGCATTTTCGGGGCGCAATATGATGCCGCCTCCGGTGGCAATCACGGCGCCGGGCTCCTCGGCCAGCTCGGCCAGAACCGCCGACTCGCGATCACGAAAACCAGACTCGCCTTCGACATCAAAAATCCAGGGGATATCGGCACCGGTGCGCTGCTCAATCACACGGTCGCTGTCATAGAAGGGGACTTTCAACTCGGCCGCCAGAAGGCGGCCGATGGTTGATTTGCCGGCCCCCATGGGGCCGACCAGAAACACATTATTGGGCATGGATCAGTCAGTTAAAGTATCGGCCATGATTTTGGGGGTAATGAACACCAACAGCTCGCGTTTTTCCTGACTGGTAATGTCCCGCTTGAACATACGTCCCAGTACCGGGATGTCGCCCAGGAACGGAACCTTGTCCTCGCCCTTGACCTGTTCAACTTGGAAGATACCACCGAGCACGACCGTTTGGCCATTTTGCACCAGCACTTTGGTCATCACCTCGGTCACATCAATGGTGGGAATACCGGAGGCCTGGTTCAGAGCGCCAACAGAATCCTGATTGATCACAAGGTCCATGATGATGCGGTTATCGGGGGTAATCTGGGGTGTGACATCGAGCTTCAACACGGCTTCTTTGAACGCTGTGGTGGTCGCACCACTGGCCGAGGCTTCCTGATAGGGAATTTCCGTGCCGGACATAATGGTCGCCTGCTGCTTGTCTCCGGTGATCACCTTGGGCTGGGAGACAATCTCGGCCTGACCGTTGTTCTCCAGAGCGGACAGCTCCAGGTCGATAAAGGCACTGTCGGACAGAACGCTGAACGCGAAGCTACCGGCCGAATTGTCGACCCCCAGGTCCACCATCATGTTCTCTTCCAGATCCAGTGTGCCGGTTCCGGTGAGCCACTCGGCGGGCGAGCCCGGGTTAGAGTCGAGACCGGCTGTGGAGCCCGCCACTTCGACCAGCGTATCGGAGGAGCGATCAAAGCCGACGCCACCCCAGCGAACCCCCATTTCACGACGGAAATCGGTGTTGGCAATCACCAGACGGGCCTCGATCATCACCTGGCGGATCGGAATATCAATCTGTTCCACCAGGCGCTTGAAGGCTTCGATACGATCAGCGGTATCGGTGATGATGATGGAGTTGGTGCGCTCATCGACGATCGCATCACCCCGCTCGGACAGAACACTGCCAGTCGCGCGGTTACCGCCCTGACCACCCGATAAGCCACCACTGCGGCCACCCTCGCCTTCCTCACCACGGAACAGTTCAAACATCTCCCGGGCATTGGCGTAGCGAACCCGAATGTACTCGGTGCGCAGCGGTGCCAGCTCTTCCAACTGTTGACGGGACTCGAGCTCCTGACGCTCACGCTCAGCGATCTCGGCCGCCGGCGCCACCATCAGAACATTGCCGTTCTGACGCTTGTCGAGGCCTTTGGTTTTCAACACCAGATCCAGCGCCTGATCCCAGGGCACATTATCCAGACGCAGGGTAATCCGGCCCTGGACCGTATCACTGGCCACAAGGTTGAGGTCGGTAAAGTCGGCAATGATCTGCAGTACACTGCGCACTTCGATGTCCTGGAAGTTCAGGGACAGTTTGTCGCCGGTGTAACTGAACTCCTGATCCCGCGCTTCAATTTCCCGCTCGGTCAACGGCTTCACGCTGATGACATACTCATTGTCGGCCTGGTAGGCCATGTAGTCATATTCGCCATTGGCATCAATATTCAGGATGGTTCCGCGGCGGTCCTGAGAGGCCGACACCATGGTCACAGGGGTGGCGAAATCCACCACGTCGAGACGACGGCGGAGCGCTTCCGGCAAATTGACCCCACCCAGCTCAAGCTCAATGCCTTTGGCCGTTTCGGTGACATCGGCACTGATGTTGTCATCGGACAGGTTGATGATAACTCGGCCTTCGCCTTCCTCACCACGACGGAAGTCGATATTGGTGACCCGAGGTTCACTGTCGGCGCGGGGGGCCGTTTGCGACTGACGGTCGCCCGCAACGCTGGTCGCCTGTGCGGGGCGGGAAACATAGCCGCCCTGGGCCGCGCCCACCTCGAGCACATAGGTATTACCGTCCACCCGTGCACTGTAAGTGGTCAGCTCACTGAGGTTCAGAATCAGGCGCGTGCGGCCTTGGGAACTAAGCACCAGCGCGCTCTTGCTGTTCTCGAACGACAGGGGGAAACGCCGCTGTTCCAGTGCGCTGGTTACCTCCGGGAAGTCGAGCACGATACGTGCCGGCTGCTCGATGGTGTAGCCCTCGGGTTCCGGCGGCATGTCATCGAAGCCCAAACGGACTTCGAATCGCTCCCCCGGCAACTCCGAGAACTGGATATTGTTCAGTGACTTGGCCCACACAAGGGAAGGCGCCAGACAGACCAGTAACAAGGCTAGATTTCGCATGGTTAACCCCAATAAGCACAGTGCTCGCATGATGGCCTATTCCTTTTCTTGTAATTCAATAATTCTGGGACGCTCGACCCAGCCGTTGGCGCCATCGGCGACGATTTCCAAAAGTTCAAGCTGTGACCGCGATGCGGACACGATGCGTCCATGATTTTTACCCAGGTAATTACCCTCCGTGACCGCGTGAACACCGCCTTGGCCGTCGTTGATCAACGCCCAAAGCTGACCGTTTTTGGTCAAGGTGCCGACCATGGTCAGGTTGGCCACGTTAAAGCTTTCCAGATACTCTTTTTCCCGATTCAGATCCGGCTGAACCTGTTTACCACTTAGCTGCACCCGCCGCTCCTCTTCCCGGGCCGGCGGATCAAACGGGCTGCGCAGGGTCATGGCGCTGTAGCTAAACGGCCGGTATGGCTGGAACGCCGGCAGGGGCTCGATCTGCCCCGCCGGGCGGGCCTTGGTCTGCTGGATATACTGCTGCAGGTCGCGGTGATCGGATGAACTACCACAGGCGGTCAGCGCGGCCAGACAGATGGCTAAACTGGTAAACGTTATAATTCTATTCATCACTAGATTCATCCTGTGACTTATAGCGATAGGTCTTCGCCCCGATCTGCATGGTCAGCGTGCCGCTGTCTTGTTGGCGAGCAATCGTGAAGTTGTGCAGCGTCACGATGCGCGGCATGCCGGCAACACCACTGACAAATGTGCCCAGGTCGTGATAGCCGCCTTCAACGTCAATGCTGATGGGCAGCTCCACGTAATACTCGGATTGCTGCTCGGACTCCAGGCGGATACTGTTGATGTCCAGTCCGCTTTCAGACCCACGGGCATCAATATCTTCCAGCAGACCCGGCACCTCAGTGTCACTGGGCAACCGAGAGAGCAAGGCACCGAAGGACTTTTCCATTTCAACCATCTGCGCCCGGTACTCTTCCAGGTTGGCGGCCTGGAAACTCTTGGTCTCGAACGTCTGGCGCAGATTGGTTTCTTCAGCAACCACGCGATCGAGCTGGGTATTCAGATCCTTGACCTTCAGGTAATAGGTCAGCGCAAAAACCACGACCACCAGCAGCACACAGACGAAGATTTTGCCCGGCAGGGGCCAGACGCCAATGCGCTCAAAATCGATGTCGTTGACATCAAAGTTTTTCAACTGCTCCAGAGTATCGGAAAATGCCATGATCAGTTTCCTCCCTCATCAACACCGGCCTGATCTGCCGGCGCCGAGGTGCGTACCGACATTCTGAAGGCATTTGCCTGCTCACCCTGCTCCGGTGCGGCAGTCACCGAGCTCAAGTTCGGCGCCGCGAACCAGTCGGACTCATCAAGATTGCGCATAAAACTGGAGACCCGATTATTGGACTCGGCGATCCCTTCGAGCAGGATCACTTCGCCCTGGCGCTCCAGCCGGTTCAGATAGACCCCGTCGGGGACGGCACGCACCATTTCATCGAAGTAGCGCACGATGACCGGCCGCTTGCCTTCCAGGTCCTGAATCACCCGCATGCGGGCCAGCAACTCTTCGCGCTTCTCTCGCAGCTCCCGGATCTCGGCCACCGCCGCTTCCAGAGCCGAAATTTCGGTCTTGAGGAGTCGGTTGCGGGCTTCCTGGTCGGAAATCGAGGACTGAATGCTCGATACCCACAAGTAGGCCACCAGACCCGCGAGAATCAAAACCCCCACCAGGATGCCGAGGAACTCTTTTTTCTTCTCCTGGCGGTAGGCTTCCCGCCAGGGCAATAAGTTGATTCTTGCCATCAGTCGAAACTCCTCAGCGCCAGGCCGGCCGCGATCATCATCGAGGGGGCGTCATTGGCCAACGCGACCGCGTTCACTTTCGAGGACACCGACATATTGGCAAAGGGGTTGGCCACCAGAGTCTGAGTACCGAGCTTCTCTTCAATCAGCCCGACCAGGCCCTCCATGGACGCGACACCACCGGCGAGCACGATGTAGTCCACATCGTTGTACTGGCTGGCGGAAAAGAAAAACTGCAGCGAGCGGGTCACCTGCTGGACCACGGCCTCTTTGAAGGGGCCGAGCACTTCTGACTCGTAATCATCCGGCAGACCGCCCTGCTTCTTCGCCAGCCCGGCTTCTTCCATGGACAGGCCGTAGCGCCGCTGGATTTCCTCGGTCAGTTGCTTGCCACCGAACAGCTGCTCGCGGGTATAAACTGTGCGGCCGTCCACCAGAACGCTCAGTGTGGTCATGGTCGCCCCGATGTCGATCACCGCAACGACCTGACCATCCTGGTCTTCCAGTTGCTCCGCGACCAGGCCGAAGGCCCGCTCCATGGAATAGGCCTCCACATCGACCACTTCTTCCTGAAGGTCGGCCAGTTGCAGAACGTTGACCCGCAGATCGATATTCTCCCGCCGACAGGCTGCCAGCAGAACTTCCACCTGCTCGGGGTTGCGGGGCGATTCGCCCTGCACCTCGAAATCGATGGCAACCTCCTCCAGAGGGAACGGAATATACTGATCGGCCTCTATAGAGATCTGAGTCTCCATGGCGTCGTCGCTGAGACCCGCCGGCATGTCGATCATTTTGGTGATCACGGCAGAACCGGCAACCGCCACGGCCGCGTGCTTGAGCTTGGTTTTGGATTGCTTGACCACCGTGCGGACCACATCGGCGACCGCTTCGGGGTCGTTGATGTTTTTCTCGACCACCGCCCCGGGGGGCAGCGGACGTACGGCATAGGTCTCCACCCGGTAGCGATCACCGTGTCGGCTGAGCTCCAGAAGCTTGACCGACGTTGAACTGATGTCCAACCCCAAGACCGGCTTCGCCCTTTTTTCCAGGAAGCTTAGAATGCCCATTTTTCTATCTATATCCGTAACTTAGAGGAAGTTTATGTTATAGGACTTTAAGTTAAGCCTGCAACAAGACCGCGCATATGTAAACAGGCAAAAAGCCCGTATAATGCGGCGACTTGCCGCCATTTTCGCTAACTTATTAATTCTCATAGAAAAAATGCCTATCAAAAAGTCTTATCTGAACCTGCTTTTCTGGTTGTTTATCGCCGGAGCTGGCGCCTCCCTCACCGTTTTGGCGGGGTTGTACCTCTATCTAAGCCCCAAACTGCCCCCCGTGGAGAGCCTCAGGCAAGTTCAATTACAGACCCCGCTGAGGGTTTATTCAAGCGACGGCAAGCTGATTGGCGAGTTTGGTGAACAGCGTCGCACACCGGTTTCGTTCGAAGAGCTGCCTGACCTTTACATTAAAGCGTTATTATCCGCCGAAGATGCGGAATTTTACGACCATCCGGGCGTATCTATTCGCGGACTTTTGCGAGCCGCGTCACAATTATTGAAAACAGGTGAGATTCAATCGGGGGGAAGCACCCTCACGATGCAGTTGGCCAGGGATTTTTTCCTGAGCCGGGAACAGGTTTTTTCCCGTAAATTCAATGAGATCCTGCTGGCTCTTCAGATTGAGAACGAGCTCACAAAACAGGAAATTCTTGAGCTGTTCAGCAATAAAATGTTCTTCGGCAATCGCGCCTACGGTATTCAGGCTGCGGCCCAAATTTACTACGGCGAGGACATCGACGAGCTGGAACTTCATCAATGGGCCATGATTGTGGGCGTTCTCAAGGCACCCTCGGCCTACAACCCCCTGGCCAACCTCGAACGGGCCATGATCCGGCGCAACTGGATTCTCGGCCGCATGCTGGAGCTGGGGCATATTGATCAGGCCACCTACGACGTCGCTGTGAACACGCCGGATGACGCCCGCTACCACGGCGCCACCCTGGAACTCTATGCACCCTATGTCGCCGAGCTGGCCCGACGCGAGGCTGTGGACCGGTTTGGCGAGAACGCCTATAACGCCGGCTACAAGGTCTATACCACGATCCACAGCGACTATCAGGCGGCGGCTCAGCAGGCGGTGGTTGACGGGCTGCTGACCTACGATTGGCGCCACGGCTATCGCGGCCCCGAACAACAACTCGGCGAGCGCCCGGAAGACCTGTCCAGTTGGCAGGAACTGCTTTCGGACACCCCGGTCTACGGCGGCCTGCTCCCCGGCCTGGTGCTCTCGCTGGAAGAGCGCTCGGCCGAGATCCTGCTGGCCAATGGAGACACCATTGAGCTGGGATGGGATCAGAGCCTGTCCACCGCGCGCCGCTATCTCAACGAAAACGCCCGCGGCCCACTCCCCGAGAGCGCAAGCGATGTCCTGGCGATCGGCGACCTGATCCGCCTGCGCCAGATCGGCGGCGTATGGCACCTGCGTCAGCTCCCCCAGGCCCAGGCCGCGCTGGTCAGCCTCGACCCGCGCGATGGTGCCGTGCGCTCGCTGGTGGGCGGGTTTGACTTCCGCCAGAGCAATTTCAATCGCGCCCTGCAGGCGGCCCGCCAACCCGGGTCCAGCTTCAAGCCATTTGTTTATACCGCCGCGCTGGAGAATGGCTTTACCCCGGCGACCATCGTCAACGATTCCCCCATTGTCATCGAAGACGCCAGCCTGGAAGGCGCCTGGCGTCCGGAGAACGACGGCGGCACCTTCCTCGGGCCGACCCGGTTGAGGGAAGCGCTGTACCGCTCCCGCAACCTGGTCTCGATCCGGGTGCTGCGCAGCATCGGCCTGCCGGCGCTCCTCGACACGCTCGAGAAGTTTGGCTTTGACCGCGAGGCCTTGCCGCGCAACCTGTCCCTGGCANTGGGGAGTCACGCCCTGACCCCCATGGATATGGCGCGCGGTTACGCCATCTTCGCCAACGGCGGCTTCCGCATTGCACCCTATCTGGTTGANCGCATTGANGATGATCNCGGTGANGCGCTGCATGTCGCTCGCCCCGCCACCGTCTGCGANGACTGTGAGCGCGAGCAGGAAGAAGAGGAAGAGCCGGTCAGCCTGATCGCCGACATCTACGCCAGCGAGCCCGAACGCGCGGCCGAGACCGGCCCGGACGAACGCCTGGCGCCAGAGCAACCCGCCCAACTGGCGCTGCTGNATGAAGACGAAGCGACCCTGGAGCCGCTCCCCATCGCCCCACGAGTGCTGGGTGAGCGCACCGCGTTCATCATAGACTCGATGCTGCGCGACGTCGTGGCCCGAGGTACCGGCCGTCGAGCCAGAGTGCTGGACCGGGCNGACCTCGCCGGCAAAACCGGTACCACCAACGGCCCACGNGATGCCTGGTTCGCCGGTTACAACCCCGACCTGGTCACCGTCGCCTGGCTGGGCTTCGACCAGAACACGCCGCTGGGTCGAGGCGAGTACGGCGGCACGGCCGCACTGCCGATCTGGATTGATTACATGCGGAGCGCACTTGCCGGTAAGCCGGACCGCCCGGCACCGCAACCCGAAGGCATCGTGACCGTGCGCATTGACCCAGAGAATGGCCAGCGGGCTCAGCCCGGGGACCCGGATGCGATCTTTGAGATTTTCCGTGCCGAAGAGGTACCGCCGTACAACGATAATGGCAACGGCAATGGCAGCAGTGACAGCGAACGACTGCCGGANGAGCTGTTTTAGGGGCGGCCCGCAGCNGGTCGCTCGATGGCNAAGCCGGACGGTACGGACAGGACCAGCGGTTTGAACCCGCGGCGAACCGCACGGCTTCCGGCGCGACTGGTCACCCAGCCCCGAACTTCGATCCTCTGACCGGGCGCCAGAACCGGNCTGGACGACCACACGGAATCGGGCACCTTCANTACNAGGGGCCCGTCAAGCTCCAGCCAGACCGAGCCACCGCCTCGGCTGACATCCGTGATCGTTCCACGGATTCGCTGAAAACCGGTGTCCTGCAAGGTCAGGCCGCTCGCCTCAAGGGCCGGCCATTGGTTNTCGGCCCACACCCCANGGGACGCCGCCCGCGCCTCACCTTCCGCCTCAGACAGGCAGGAGGCCANGGTCATGTTCGGCGGTATCGCGATATGAAAACCCAGCCCCTGACGCAACAGGGCGGCTTCCAGGCTCTTTCCCTCCAGGGTGAACAGGTGNCCCAGGGTGCGGCCGTANTGGTCGTGCCGCTCCTGATCCTGGACCAGCAGAACCTCACTCTCAACNAGCTGTTTTTTTAATTCCTCGCGCGCTGCTTTTGCCAGCGGCTCTGCGGGCCGCCCCTCGCGCGCCAACTCCGGCGCGTTGATGCCAATCAGGCGCACCCGGCGCCCATCGGCCAGGCGTACGCTGTCGCCGTCATGAACCCCAGCCACCTGTACCGACTCGTGCTCAAGCCCCTCCGGCAAGGGGCAGGCAGCGCCGGGAAACGCGCTCAGGGCCAGTAGGGCACCCAAAAAAACGCCGCGGGTTTTATATGAGAATACGCTGAAGGCTTTATATGAAAGCACGCTGAAGGCTCTGCAGGAAAATACGCTGAAGGCTCTCCATAAAAAAACGCCGAGGGCTCTCGCCCCCGGCGTTTTCATGTCGCTTATCAGCAAGGGCCCAAGGGCCATGCCAATCGCCTTATTTGGCGGCGATGCGGCTGCCGAAACGCTTCTTGAAGCGATCGATACGGCCGCCGGTGTCTACCACTTTCTGCTTACCGGTGTAGAAGGGGTGACATTCTGAACAAACGTCAACCAGGAAATCTTTACCCAGAGTAGAGCGGGTCTTGATGGTATTGCCGCAGCTGCAGGTCGCAGTTACGTCTTCGTATTTGGGGTGTAAATCAGCTTTCATGGTGAATGCCTTTCATCTTTGTGCCGCCACTCAGTCGACCTGAGCCCATCTGGAACGCAGGATTTTGCCGAGCACCGCACAACGGTTAATGGATACGGCTGGTTTTGAGAGCTGGGCATANTACCAGAAACACCCGGCAACGCAAGGACTTTAGNGCATTTTTCGTACAGGCACGNGCGCTGCCAAAGGGGCCGTCAATCGGTTATTCTGGGCGCCTTTTGAATTCAACCACGCGACGGGAGTACATGGCCGCCCCTACTGTTCTGGAAATCGCCCTGCCCACACCGCTGCGCCGCCGGTTTGATTACCTGCCGCCAGAAGGGGTAGACACCACCCTGCTGAAGCCGGGGCAACGGGTACGGGTGCCCTTCGGCAACCAGCGTCTGATCGGGCTCATTCTCCGGGTAAAAAGTGAGTCATCACTCCCGCTNCAGAACTTGCGCCCGGCCGAGGCCCTGCTCGACACCAAGCCACTGTTGCCGGACGATCTGTGGCGCCTGTGCCTCTGGGCGGCCGATTACTATCAGCACCCCATTGGCGACGCCCTGCACACGGCCCTACCGGTGCTGCTGCGCCAGGGCGAGCCCGACCGGGAGAAAGGCGAGCCCTACTGGCAACTGACCACCGAAGGCAAAGGCCTCCCCGAGGGCGCCCTGAAGCGGGCCCCTCGCCAGGCGGAACTGCTCGCCGCCCTGCAACAACGGGGGGCATTG
This sequence comes from Marinimicrobium sp., assembly GCF_002695945.1. NCBI lineage: Bacteria > Pseudomonadati > Pseudomonadota > Gammaproteobacteria > Cellvibrionales > Cellvibrionaceae > Marinimicrobium > Marinimicrobium sp. Next base: position 22,455 of record NZ_NZQP01000055.1, read on the forward strand.
AACCGGGCGGACCTGGCGGCATTGGGCATCGCCCGCAGCCACGTCAAGACACTGGAAGACAAGGGACTGGTATTCAGCCGTGAGCAAGTGCTCACACCATCGCCGGANCCCAATATTCTGAGGGATACCCCGCTTACGCTCAGCGATGAGCAGGCCGCCGCCCTGGCCCAGATTCCAGAGGACGGCTTTCACATCAGCCTGCTCGACGGCACCACCGGCAGCGGCAAAACCGAGATTTACCTGCAGGCCATCGCCCGCACCCTGGCTCAAGGTCGACAGGCCCTGGTACTGGTACCGGAAATTGGCCTGACACCCCAGACCCTGGCCCGCTTTCAGCGCCGCTTCGCCCAACCCGTGGTGGCCCTGCATTCGGGCATGAATGACCGCGAGCGGCTCGATGCCTGGCTGCAGGCCCGGGACGGTCGAGCCCGGATCGTGATCGGCACCCGCTCCGCCATTTTCACCCCCATGGCTGATCTGGGCATCCTCATTGTGGACGAAGAGCACGACAGCTCCTTCAAGCAGCAGGACGGTTTTCGCTACTCGGCCCGGGACCTGGCCGCCCTNCGCGCCCACCGCCTGAACATTCCACTGATTCTGGGCAGCGCCACGCCGTCGCTGGAAAGCCTGCACAACGCGCGCACCGGCCGCTACCATTACCTGCGCCTGACCCACCGGGCCGGCAATGCCCGGGCACCGGAGTTGCTCACTCAGGATATTCGCCGCCAGCCCCTGGATGAAGGCTTCAGCCGCGATACCCTGGAGCGGATTCGCACCACCCTCGATGCGGGCAACCAGGTTCTGGTCTTTCTCAACCGACGCGGCTACGCCCCCACACTGGAATGCCCGGACTGCGGCTGGCTGGCCGAGTGCCGCCACTGCGACACCCGCCTGACCCTGCACCAGACTCCGCGCCATCTGCACTGCCACCACTGCGACCATCAGCGCGCGGTGCCCCGGGCCTGCCCATCCTGCAAGAGCACCCGCCTGCAGCCGCTCGGCCAGGGCACCGAACGCAGTGAAGAAGCCCTGCAACGACACTTCCCTGACACCCGGGTGCTGCGGGTCGACCGGGACTCCACTCGCCAGAAAAACGCATTCCGCGATCTGGTTGAGGAAGTTCACCGGGGCGACCCCTGCATTCTGGTGGGCACCCAGATGCTGGCCAAAGGCCATCACTTTGCCGACGTGACGCTGGTGGTCATTCTCGACTCGGATGCCGGTCTGTTCAGTACCGACTTTCGCGGCCCCGAGCGCATGGGCCAGTTATTGCTTCAGGTCGCCGGACGGGCCGGGCGCGCGGACAANCCGGGGCAGGTCATCATTCAGACCCACCACGCCGAGCATCCTCTGGTGCGCACCCTGCTCGAGCGGGGCTATCACGCCTTTGCCGAGCTGATTCTCAGTGAACGGCGCCTGACAGGGCTGCCCCCGTTCCGGCACATGGCGCTGATCCGCGCCGAGTCCAAGCGACCGGAAAATGCGGTCGCCTTCCTCAAACAGGTTCGAGCCCTGGCCGAGCAGNGTCACCCACCCGGTCACGANCTGGGCTATCTGGGGCCTTTGCCCGCCATGCTGGAAAAGCGCGGNGACCGGTTCCGCTACCAGNTGCAAGTNAATGCGGCCAACCGGGGAGCACTGCAAAAGCTGTTGAGCCAGTTGGCCCCGGAAATGGAGCAGCACGCCCTGGCCAAGCGCAATCGCTGGTCCATTGATGTCGACCCACAGGATATGGGCTAGTGTTCGCCCGCCCCAAAGACCACTGGCCGGGCGGGTCGGCGATGGGTACAATTGCCGCGCTGTGACCACTGGAAANCAACGCGATCATGACCCGAGACTACGCCAAGAAAAATCGTCCTGCCCCCCGTCGCAACCGGCCCAAGAGCCAGGTGCCCGGCTGGGTGTGGCTGTTTACCGGGGCGGTGCTCGGGGGCTTTATCGTGTTTCTGATGCGCCTGACCGATGTCGAGGTCCCGGAAACCGACCCGGCGGACACCGCGACCCAAGAAACCCAGACCGCGCAGCCGGTGGAGCCCCAGGCCGAGCCCAGCAACCCCAAACCGCGCTTCGATTTCTACAAGCTGCTGCGAGAGAGCGAAGTGATCGTCCCGGCGACCGAGCCCAGCGAGAGCCAGGCAAATGCCGAGCAAAACGACACCGCCAACCGGGACGAATTCATCCTGNAGGTGGGCTCCTTCCGCAAGGCCACCGAAGCGGACAGCCTGCGCGCCCAGTTGCTGCTGCTGAACCTGGACGCCTACACCGAGCAGGTAACNCTGAACAACAACGAGACCTGGCACCGGGTGCTGGTGGGACCATTCAGCAACCAGTCCCGCCTGGCCAGCGCCCGCTCTACCCTGGTGTCCAACGACTACCACGCGCTGGTGCTCAAGCGGAAGAAACAATAACCGCCCGTCCGCCTCCCTTGCTTGCTTGAAATCCCGGGGCCCAGCCCCCACTTCTGCCATTCAGACTTCATACTTATTGCATTGATAAAGGATGGCTTGTGGAACAATACCGAGGAACCACGATTCTCTCCGTGCGCCGCAACGGCCAGGTCGCCATTGGCGGCGACGGGCAGGTGTCGNTGGGCAACACCATCATGAAAGGCAACGCCCGCAAGGTTCGCCGCCTGTACAAAGATCAGGTGATCGCGGGCTTCGCCGGCGGCACCGCCGATGCCTTCACCCTGTTCGAGCGCTTTGAAGCCAAGCTTGAAGCCCACAACGGCCAACTGACCCGCGCCGCTGTGGAACTGGCCAAAGACTGGCGCACCGACCGGGCCCTGCGCCGCCTGGAAGCCCTGCTGGCAGTGGCCAACGCCGAAGCGTCCCTGATCATTACCGGTAACGGCGATGTCATTCAGCCGGAAGATGACCTGATTGCCATTGGCTCCGGTGGCGCCTTCGCCCAGTCCGCCGCCCGCGCCCTGCTCGATAACACCGAACTGGATGCCCAAAGTATCGTCGAAAAAGGACTGACCATCGCCGGCGACATCTGCATCTACACCAATCACAACCAGACCATCGAGACCCTCGACTACTGAGCCTCGCTGGCCTGACGAACTGACGAGTCCGTTATGTCAAACATGACCCCCCGGGAAATTGTCCACGAACTGGACAAACACATCATCGGCCAGAACGAAGCCAAGCGAGCCGTGGCCATCGCCCTGCGCAACCGCTGGCGCCGGATGCAGGTGGATGAAAACCTGCGCGCCGAAATCACCCCCAAAAACATCCTGATGATCGGCCCCACCGGGGTCGGTAAAACCGAAATCGCCCGCCGCCTGGCCAAGCTGGCCCACGCGCCCTTCATCAAGGTCGAGGCGACCAAATTCACCGAGGTCGGCTACGTCGGCCGCGACGTGGAATCCATCATCCGCGACCTGGTGGACATCTCCATCAAGATGCACCGCGAACAGGCCATGAAAACCGTCCAGCACCGCGCCGCCGAAGCCGCCGAAGAGCGCATCCTGGACGTACTGCTGCCCCCGGCCCGTGGCGGCGACACCGAAAACACCGGCGAATCCGGCACTCGCCAGATCTTCCGCAAAAAACTGCGCGAGGGTGAGCTGGACGAGAAAGAAATCGAAATCGATGTCGCCAGCACCCCCATGGGCGTGGAGATCATGGCCCCTCCCGGNATGGAGGACATGACCAGCCAGCTGCAGAACATGTTTTCTTCCCTGTCCAANGACAAGAAGAANACCACCAAAATGACCGTCAANCAGGCCTTCAAACAGCTTCAGGAAGAAGAAGCCGCNCGCCTGATCAACGACGANGAANTCAAAGCCGACGCCATCAANGCGGCCGAACAGAACGGCATCGTCTTTATCGATGAAATCGACAAAGTCGCCAAAAAAGGCGAAACCAGCGGCGCCGACGTCTCCCGCGAAGGCGTCCAGCGCGACCTGCTGCCGCTNATTGAAGGCTGCACCGTGAGCACCAAACACGGGATGATCAAAACCGACCACATCCTGTTCATCTCCTCGGGCGCCTTCCACCTNAGCAAGCCTTCNGACCTGATTCCGGAGCTACAGGGCCGACTGCCCATCCGCGTCGAACTCAACGCCCTGACCCCGGATGACTTCGAACGCATCCTCACCGAACCCAGCGCCTCCCTGACCGAACAACACCAGGCGCTGCTCAAAACCGAAGGCGTCGAAGTGGTCTTCAAACCCGACGGCATCCGCCGCATTGCGGAGACCGCCTTCGAAGTCAACGAAAGCACCGAAAACATCGGCGCCCGCCGCCTCCACACCCTGCTCGAACGCCTCCTCGAAGACGTCTCCTTCGACTCCGGCAGCCAGCAGACCAGCGTGGAAATCGACGCCGATTACGTGCAGAAGCAGTTGGGTGAACTGGCGAAGGATGAGGACCTGAGTCGGTATATCCTGTAGTTGGGTCAACAAGGTCGCTCCATAACAGGGGCGAGCCCCGGGGTGTTGTTNCAAGACCGTAAGCGGAGGGACTCCGCGNGGCGAGCCCCCAGGGATGGGTTCACGGCGTGTCTTGNAACAACACCCCGGGGATCGACCCGGCGCTAGAGGCACCTANANCACAGGANCANCTANATGACGCCCNACAAAATCCTGCTCCACAAGAAATCCCGCCANNTGGAACTCACNTACGGCGACCAAAACTANCGCCTGGACGCCGANTACCTGCGNGNNCACTCGCCGAGCGCCGAAGTGCGCGGCCATCACGGTCAGGGCGGGCAACTCCCGTTCGGCAAAAAACAGGTCGCCATTNCCCACATCGAAGCAGCCGGCAACTACGCCCTGCACATCGTTTTCGACGACGGCCACGATTCTGGCATCTACACTTGGGATTATCTGCACGATTTATGTGTCAATAAAGAAACCCATTGGCAGAAATACCTGGACGNTTTACACCAACAGGGNAAATCCCGGGATCCCGACACACAGATTGTAAANTTGATGTAGNAGCGGTAGGTCGGATTAGCGAAGCGTAATCCGACACTTTACCGACGGCCTTGAAGACAAGTGACAAGGCAATCCTTCGTTCAACCTACGATACTAAAGGGTAGCCCGGCGTCTGCAGGGNCTATCGTTCANAGACCCGCCGTGAATACAGTCCTACGCGCTCCCGGCGCTTACGGACACTTCCCACATCCATGTGGGTCGTCCACGTAAGCTTCTCGTCGACATCCATGTCTCCGAGAGTCTCTGAACGATAGACCCTGCAGCCACCTCAGTGCCATTAGCGCACGTAGGTGGAAGAGTGTGAACCTACCCATGANGCCACGNTGTCGGNCGGAGNTTCTACCANCACGCAGCCAGAACAGGACTCAACAATGAATCGNTTGACTAGACTATCTTTCGTTTTCATCTTGCTGGCCGNCNTCACCGCCTGCGCCGGCCCCAAGGTCTCACAGGACTANAACGAAGACACCGAATTTGATCCCGGCTGGGGCCGCTATGAATGGCGCGGTGGCACGTCGCAGATCGACGGAGTGTCCCACAGTCGGTTGCAGCGCATCACCGAGCAGGCGATGGTGCAACGCGGTTACCGGCTTGATCCCGACAACCCCCAGTTTTATGTCAGCGTCAGCGGCACNACGCGNGCCGCGGTNGGTGGCGGCAAGTCGGTGGGCATTTCCATCGGGTTGCCCGTGGGTAANAGCGGCAGTATCGGACTTGGGGGNAGCAANAGCCTGGAAGACCGCAAGCAGGAGGGGGTGATCATTGTGGATATCACGGATGCCGAGAGCAATGAGCTGGTCTGGCGTGGTAGCGCGGAAGGGATTGCCTTGCGGGATTTTGAGTTGGCGCGAGAGCAGCAGTTACGAAAAGTCATTGGTCGGTTATTGGCGCAGTTTCCGCCGGAATAACGTTGAGCCGCTCGGCTTCGGTACTTCGGAGTATAGGGCTGCGGGAGGGTGTCCCTTTCCGAGACACGCCGTGAACCCATCCATGGGGGCTCGATCACCCGCCGTCCAGGCGGGTGACGGTCTCGGAAAGGGACACCCTCCCTCCNCTGTGCCAAATTATCGTTCCGGGAAATAGCACCTGGGTAACGGTGAATGCGCTTCGCTCCGATACGTCGGACCGATCTGCCCTACGCGAGCTATGGCACTTAGGGCCGGGGAGGGGAAGCCCTTTCAAGACCGTGGAGCGGGGGACCCGCGATCCGAGCCTACAGGGATGTATTTACGGCGTGTCTTNAAAGGGCTTCCCCTCCCCGGCCCGGGCGTGACGCTTCCCTGCGCTTGAAAATTAAAAGGGCTTTCCTCTCTACAGTTCGTCGCGGAATTGCATGGAGTGTAGGCGGGCGTACTGGCCGCCGGCGGCGAGGAGTTCGCTGTGGCTGCCGACTTCCAGAATTCGGCCTTCTCCCATCACCACAATCCGGTCCGCCCGTTCGATGGTGGACAGGCGGTGCGCTACCACGAACGTGGTGCGGTTTTTCATCACCTGCTCCAGNGCCGCCTGAATATGACGCTCTGACTCCGTATCCAGGGCCGANGTGGCCTCATCCAGAATCAGGATGGGGGCGTCTTTGAGAATGGCGCGGGCGATGGCCAAACGCTGACGCTGCCCGCCGGACAGACGTGCGCCGCTCTCACCGATCAGAGTGTCGTAGCCCTGGGGTAACTGCTCGATAAACTCGTGCGCATGAGCCGCTTTGGCCGCTTCGCGCACTTTCTCCGGGTCCGTGGCCGCCAGCGCGCCGTAAGCGATGTTGCCCGATACCGAATCATTGAACAGCACCACGTTCTGATTGACCAACGCCACCTGCTCGCGCAGGTTATCCAACCGGTAGTCTTCCAACGGGTGGCCGTCCAGCAGAATGCGGCCTTCACCCGGATCGTAAAAACGGGTCAGCAGGCTCACCAGGGTGGATTTGCCGCTGCCGGAGCGTCCCACCAGGGCAATGACTTCGCCCGGTTTCACATCCAGATCAATGTGTTGTAAAACCCAGTCGTCACTGCTGTCGTAACGGAAGCTGACGTCCTCAAAACGCACCNCGCCCTGGGCTCGCTTGACCGTGCGATCACCGGTATCTTTTTCCGTCGGTTCATCCAACAACTGAAAAATACTGTCCGCCGCCGCGACGCCTTTCTGAATGGTGGGAACGACTTCACTCAGTTGGCGTAGCGGTTTCAACACCAGGCCCGCGGCCGTGAAATAGGCAATAAAAGCACCCGGATCATTGATCTCCATCACCGTCAGGGCGACATAGAGCATCAGCCCCATTGAGAGNGCGACCAACATTTGCATNATNGGNGTATTGAGAGAAGAGGTGAACACGATTTTCATGTTNTGCAGATAGTTGCGCCAGCTGGCNTGATTGAAGCGACGCTTTTCATACTCTTCGCCGCCAAAGCTGCGCATGACCCGATAGCCATGGATCATCTCGGAAGACACCTGNGTNATGTCCCCCATACTGTGCTGCACCTTGGCNCTCAANCGACGCAGGCGCTTACCGACATACCCGACAATGCCTGCNATCANCGGCGCCACCAGAAGNAANANCAATGTCANCNTCCAGTCTTTGTANAGCAGGAAGCTCATCAGCGCGAGTACGGTAGCGCCTTCGCGAATCAGTATTTTCAGGGCATCGGTTGCCGCCGTCGTCACCCCATTGACGTTATAGGTGATCACCGACATCAGGTGCCCGGAACTGTGCCGATCAAAGTACTGACCGGGAAGCAGGGCCATATGATCAAACAGACTGACCCGCAGTTTGTGCACGATGCGAAAGGCCAACTGCGAAATGAAATAATTCCCGAGNAANGCCCCGACACTGCGAAAGAANACAATGCCCACAATAATGAGCGAGGGCATATAGGCCGGACCGCGCCCANCGGATGCGTGGTGGCNGAAGCGTCNGCTGANGCCTGGCCACCTGACNAAGGGGTTCGCCAANTAGGCAGNCTCACTNGTTTTCTTCNGCGCCAATAAAGTCCAGCAGNTATTCCATGAACTGGGCCATGGCCGGCTGGGAGGCGGAGTAGATGACAAAACCAAAGACGCTGATGGCAAATAACACCCAATAGGGTTTGATATAGGCCAGTAAGCGAAGATACACCTTGAGGGAAGCGGTATCGGTCTGCCGCAGCGTGTCTCGGGAATGAGGGTCGTGAGAGAGCGGCGTGCCTTTATCGCTCATGATGCAGGGGGTCCTCCTGAAGCGCGCCCTNCGGAGAGGGCGCGTTTTGGATCAGCGGTTCAGCCAGCCACCGGNGCCAGCCATTCGGTGTGGCCGGACANNTTGCCCTTGACCGCATCGAAGTAGAGTGACTGCAGCTGGGTGGTGATCGGGCCGCGACGACCCTCGCCAATCACCCGACCGTCCAGCTCACGAATGGGCAGAACCTCGGCCGCGGTACCGGTAAAGAAGGCTTCATCGGCAATGTAGACTTCATCCCGGGTGATGCGCTTTTCCCGGACTTCGTAACCGCAATCCGCCGCCAACTGGAAAATGGTGTTGCGGGTAATGCCGTCCAGACAGGAGGTCAGCTCCGGCGTGTAAAGGACGCCATCACGCACCAGGAACACATTCTCGCCGCTGCCCTCGGCCACATAGCCTTCATTGTCCAGCAGCAGGGCCTCTTCACAGCCGCTGTCCAGCGCCTCGCGCAGGGNCAACATCGAGTTGATGTAGTTGCCGTTGGCCTTGGCCTTGCACATGGTGATGTTCACATGGTGGCGAGTGTAGCTGGAAGTGCGCACCTTGATGCCCATGTCCCGCGCTTCCGGGGACATGTAGGACGGCCAGTGCCAGGCGGCGACCATCACGTGCACCTTCAGGTTATCGGCGCGCAGGCCCATGCCCTCGGAACCGAGAAACGCCATGGGACGCAGGTAGCTTTCATGCAGGCCGTTTTCCCGCACCACCAGCTTCTGGGCTTCGTTCAGCTCATCTTTGCTGTAGGGCAGGTCCATCCGCATGATATGGGCGGAACGGAACAGCCGGTCGGTGTGCTCCTTCAGGCGAAAAATACAGGTGCCCCGGTCGCTGCTTTCGTAGGCGCGCACGCCCTCGAACACGCCCATGCCATAGTGCAGGGTGTGGGTCAGTACGTGAACCCGGGCATCCCGCCAGGGCACCAGTTCGCCATCCAGCCAAATAACGCCGTCGCGATCGGCAAATGACATAACCAACTCCTAAATATGAAATTCGTGGGGCCGTGGTCGACGCTCGGCAGGACCGATCATTGATGGGATTCCAGCAGTTGCCGCCACAGGCCAGTTACTCGGCGCCGCTCCTCGGCAAAGGGCGCGCCATCCTCCAAGACTGCCTCCTGGCGCTGTAGCGCGAGGCGGTGGCCGGTGGACCGATAGGCCTTGTAGGCATCAATCAACTGGGCGACGGCTTCTGCGCCCAACCGGCCGGATTGTTCCAGCGCACCGAGTATGCGGATGTTGTCGGTATACTCGGTGAGCCCAGGCTCACTCTCGGCCCANGCTAAAACCGCATATTGAACCATAAATTCAATATCGACGATACCTCCAGCGTCCTGCTTGAGATGAAAAGGCGTCTTTTCATCATCGCCCTGAGCGCCCGGCTTGGGGCGGGTTCCGAGGTGCTCGCGCATTTTCTGGCGCATCTTGATCACCTCCTCACGCAGCGCCGCCAGGTCCCGCGACTGACNCAGCACCTGTTGCCGGACCTGCGTAAAGGCCTCGGCCAGCTCGGCATCGCCGGCCACCACGCGGGCCCGCACCAGCGCCTGATGCTCCCAGGTCCAGGCTTCCTGTTGCTGATACTTCTCAAACGCCGGTAAGGAAGTGACCAGCATGCCCGCATCGCCATTGGGGCGCAGGCGCATGTCCACCTCGTACAGGGTACCCGAGGGCATCCGGGTATTCAGAATGTGGATGATCCGCTGGCCCAGGCGGGTGTAGAACACGTTGTTGTCCACCGACTTTTCGCCATCGGTTTTGCCTTCCGGGTCGCTGTTGTGAATAAACACCAGGTCGAGATCCGAGCCATGGGCCAGCTCGATCCCGCCCAGCTTGCCATAGCCGACGATCACAAAGTTGGGGTGTTGCTCCGGTTCGCCCNGGGNATTGCTCGGGCGACCGTGGCGCGGAATCAGCTGCTCCCAGGCCAGCTCCAGAACGTGCTCCAGAATCACTTCGGCCAGATCGGTCAGGTAGTCACTGACCTTCATCAGCGGCAGGGCCCCGGTCACCTCGCTGGCCGCCACCCGCAACGCGTGGGCGGAACGAAAATAGCGCAGCGCTTCCATATGCCCCTCAAGGTCATCCCAGGCGGTGCGCAGCAGCTCACGGCGCAGTTCATCGCGCAGCTCGTCTTTACCCGGCGGCGCGTAGAGGCTCTCCGGGGTGAGCAGCTCATCCAGCAACGCCGGGAACCGGGCCAGCTCATCCGCGATCCAGGGGCTCGCCGCACAGAGCCGGACCAGTTGCTCCAGCGCCACGGGGTTTTCCACCAGCAACACCAGATAGGCACTGCGGCGCACAATCGACACCACCAGCGGCTGAATCCGCGCCAGGGTATCGCCCACCGACTCGCCCTCGCCGAGCATGGCGAGCAAGCGGGGCATAAAAGCATCCAGGCGATCCCGGCTGCTGGCCTGCATGGCCACCACCTGCCGGTGCGAGCGGATGTCCGCCAACACCGACAAGACCCGCTCGGGCTGATCAAAACCCTGCCCGGCAAGCCAGTCCACGGCTTCGTCACCCTCCAGGCTGCCCTCCCAGAGTGACACCCAGTCCTGCAGATTCTCGGGCTCCTGCCCCTGATCGGCATCCGGGTCGGCGATCACCTCCTGGAACTCGCGATTGACCCGCGCGCGGTGTTCGGCAAGAGTGTCGGAAAACGCCTCCCAGTTTTCAAAGCCCAACACCCAGGCCATCCGGCACTGCCCATCGGGGTCGGACGGCAGGGCCTGGGTCTGCCGATCCTGATAGCCCTGGATCGCATGCTCGGTGTTGCGCAGAAACTCATAGGCATCCAGCAGAGCCTGACCACTGCCCTCGGGCAGATAGCCCTCCGCCTCCAGCAGGGGCAGCAGCTCACACACCTGTCGCTCACGAAGGCGCGGGTCCCGCCCACCGCGAATCAGTTGGAACACCTGGACCACAAACTCGATTTCCCGAATACCGCCCTCACCGAGCTTCACATCCTCGCTCATGCCCCGGCGTTGCACCTGGCGGCTGATCAGTCCCTTCATGGCCCGCAGGGATTCAATCACGCTGAAATCGATGTACTGGCGATAGGTGAACGGCCGCAGCAACTCCACCAACTCCTCCGCCGCCGGCTTGGCCCCCTCACCGCTGGCCGCCACCGGACGGGCCTTGATCATGGCATAACGCTCCCAATCCCGGCCCTGGCTCTGGTAGTACTCCTCCATGGCATCGAAATTCGACACCAGCGCCCCGCTCTGACCATAAGGGCGCAGGCGCATATCCACCCGGAACACAAAACCTTCAGCGGTGGGCGCATCCAGGCTTTTGATCAACCGCTGCCCCAGTCGGGTGAAAAACTCCTGATTGCCCAGCGAGCGCGACCCACCCTGGGTTTCCCCCGCCTCCGGGTAGGCGAAAATCAGATCGATGTCCGACGACACGTTCAGCTCCCGGGCCCCCAACTTGCCCATGCCAAGCACAATCAAGGGCTGCGGCTTGCCACTGTGCTTACCGGTCGGCACCCCCCAACGGGGTTTGAGCTGCTCAAAATGGTAATCCAGCGTGCTCTGAATAGCCGCCTCGGCGAAGCGGGACAACTCATCGGTAATCTCCCGCATGGACCCCAGACGATTCAGATCCCGCCAGATGATGCGCACCATGGCCCGGTGACGCTCCCGACGTAGCACCTTATCCAGTTCCCCATCATCCTCACAGGCCGCCACGGCCTCGACCAGATCGGGAAAAGAGCCGTCCTCCAGCGGCGCAAACAACGCCCCGGAACGTACCAACTCCAACAACAGCTCCGGTCGGGTCGTAGCGGTTTTCGCGATGTACTCGCTGGCGGCGAACGCAGTGTTCATCTGTTCGCGGAACGCCGCTTCCGACACCCCTTTGGGCAAGAGTGACTCCGGACGATCCAGCTCCCTCTGCTCGATGACCTCGTAAAAGTCATCGAAGCGTTTGCGGGTGGCTTCGTGGAGTTCGGCGGGGACCTGGTTTGGGTCGAACATAAATTTGGGAGCTCCGTTGTTTGTTTTGTTGGGGCTTTAAAGTTGGGTTACGGCGGATGCGCTTCGCATTCCGGGGCGTCGGGCCGATCCGCCTTAGCCAATCATTCACTTTGGGTTACGGCGGATGCGCTTTGCTTATCCGCCCTACGCGAACTTTGGTACTGAGGGCTGTTGAGGGGTATAGCCTTTGGAGACTCTCGGAGGCAGGGAGCCGACGAGAAGCCCCCAGGGGCCGCTCTTTGGCATCCATGCCATCGCGGCATTAGTGAATCCATTCACGTCAAGGGTTTACGGCGGGTCTCCAAAGGCTATACCCCTCAACAGACCGGACCTCCATAGAACCACCCACAATCATCAGCGTTCTTTTTCGGGAGGTGGAGCGACGCGCATGACTTCTTCTACGGTGGTCAGGCCGGCGGCGACCTTCTGGGCGCCGGATAAGCGAAGCGTGCGCATCCCCTCGCGCATCGCCTGCTTGCGCAACTCCCCCAGACTCGTCTCAGTCCCGATCCGATCCTTCACCGACTCCGACAACAGCAGAATCTCATACAACCCCTGACGCCCCAGATACCCCGTATTGCGACACTCAAGACAACCTACCGGCCGATAAATCCGCTGCGGCACCGACACCTTCCAGGGCGTCACCAACTGCTGCCAGTCCTCCGAACTGATCTCCCCCTCCTCCTTACAGTGCGGACACAACGTGCGTACCAGACGCTGCGCCATCACTCCCAAGAGAGTCGCATTGATCAGATAGGGCGGAATGCCCAGGTCCAGAAGACGTGCCACCGTCGCCGGCGCATCATTGGTATGCACCGTGGACAACACCAGATGTCCAGTCAAGGCCGCCTGCACGGCCATCTGCGCCGTCTCCAGATCACGGATCTCCCCGACCATGATGATGTCCGGGTCCTGACGCATGAGGGTGCGAATGCCCGCCGCGAAATCCAGCCCGATCTTGTGATGCACCTGGGTCTGATTGAAATGCTCCTCCACCATCTCAATCGGGTCCTCGATGGTGCTGACATTCACCTCCTCCGTGGCAATCTGGCGCAGCGAGGANTANAGCGTGGTGGTTTTCCCCGACCCCGTGGGGCCNGTCACCAGNACAATCCCGTTGGGNCGCTCNAGCATGCCCCGCCAGCGTTCGTAATCTTCGCCCACCAGNCCCAGNTCGGCAAAGCTGCGCAGCAGCACNTCCGGGTCGAAAATCCGCAGNACCAGCTTTTCGCCAAAGGCGGTNGGCANNGTGGACANGCGCAGCTCNACTTCNCTGTCATCGCTGCGNCGGGTCTTGATCCGNCCNTCCTGGGGCTTGCGCTTCTCGGCGATGTTCATCCGGGCCAGCACCTTGAACCGGCTGGTGACCGCGTTGGCGACATTNGCGGGCANNTCGTACACCGGNTGGAGCACCCCGTCGATGCGAAACCGCACCCGNCCCACTTCCCGGCGCGGCTCGATATGAATGTCACTNGCGCGNTGGTCGTAGGCGTACTGCAGCAGCCAGTCGACGATTTTCACCACATGCTGNTCGTTGGCCTCCGGGTCNTCGCTGAAGCTGCCCAGGTCCACCAACTGNTCGAAGTTACCCGCACCGCTGGCGCCGGGGCCGCCGCTGGCCCGNTTCACCGAGCGGGCCAGGGTGTAGAACTCCACCAGATGCCGGTCAATATCCGCCGGGTTGGCGAACACCCGTTTGACGNTGCGCCGCGCCACNTGCTCCANCTGGGGCTCCCAGCCGGTNATAAAGGGCTGGGTGCANGCCACNACCACNGTTTCCTGGGTCACNTCCACGCAGAGGATGCCNTGGCGCTTGGCGAAGGCNTAGGACATNACATCCGTCACCTTGGGCACGTCGATNTTGAGCGGGTCNATGTGATAGACCGGCAGCTCGGCCTTNTCCGCCAGCCAGGCNGTCAGGGTATCGCCATCGAGNACCTTGCCCGGGCGGGCCAGATCCTCCAGCCCCTGGGAGGCAATATAGGCCAGGGGGTGCATCATTGCCTGCTCGCGGGTCCGNACGGCACCCAGCAAGCGATTGGCGTCTTCCTGCCCCAGGCGATCATCCTTGACCAGATCATCCACCAGGCGGCGTAAATCGAGGCTATGCTGTGCAGTAGCAACTGAGGCCATAAGGCGCATTCCCGTTCTTTAATCAATGCGCCCGATTGTAGCCTGTCTGATCCGCGGACAACACCAAGGAAAGGCGCTTCGCCCCGNACGAACCATACACGGCAGGGGTATGACCAGGGATTCTGTCATAAAAATGTCAAATTCAAGGGTGACCTGCCGGGCATAAGTTTTTATACTGCCCGCACTTTCGCAAGGGGGAACTACCGCTATGGCTATCAACAACCCTTTCTCGAACCTGTTTGGGCGCTCTCCGATCAAGCCCATGCAGGAGCANATGGCCGTGGCCATCCGCGCCACNGGNGAGCTGCAGCGCTTCTTTGAGTGCGTGATCGCCGACGATTGGGAGCAGGTCGAAGCCGTTCAGCAGCGTATTGTCGAGCTGGAGCGCGAGGCCGATGCCCTGAAGAAGCAGCTCCGCCTGCACCTGCCCAAGAGCCTTTTCCTGCCCGTCCCGCGCACCGATCTGCTGGAACTGCTGAGCATGCAGGACCGCATCGCCAACCGCGCCAAAGACATTGCCGGCATCATGCTCGGCCGCAAGATGACCATTCCCGCCACCATGCAGGACATGACCCTGGAGTATGTGGGCGCCGCGGTGAAAGCCGCCGAGCAGGCGCTGGTGGCCATCAACGAGCTGGATGAACTGCTGGAAACCGGCTTCAGCGGTCGGGAACTGGGCATTGTGGAAAAGATGATTCAGGAGCTGGATGCCCTGGAACGCAAGACCGACCAACTGGAAGTGGAAATGCGCGCCACCCTGTACAGCCTGGAGGCCGACCTTCCGCCGGTGGACGTGATGTTTCTGTATAAGGTGATCGACTGGATCGGTGACCTCGCCAATCGCGCTCAGGATGTCGGTGGCCGTCTCGAACTGCTGCTCGCGCGTTAATTCAATCCTGCAAATGACTATTGGGGTAACCACATGACCGTGATCGCAGAATACGGCCAGACGCTGCTCATCCTCGCCTGCATCTTTGGCGTCTTTATGGCCTGGGGCGTTGGCGCCAACGACGTCGCCAATGCCATGGGCACCTCGGTGGGCTCTCGNGCCCTGACCATCAAACAGGCCATTCTGGTGGCCATGGTGTTCGAATTCCTCGGCGCCTACCTCGCCGGCGGCGAGGTGACCTCCACCATCCGCAAAGGCATTGTCGACCCCGTCATCATGGCGGAAAACCCGGACCTTCTGGTCTTCGGGATGCTATCCGCCCTTCTGGCNGCCGGCACCTGGCTGTTGATCGCCAGTATTCTCGGCTGGCCGGTATCCACCACCCACTCCATCGTCGGCGCCATTGTCGGTTTCGCCGCCGTGGGCATTTCCATGGAAGCNGTGGCCTGGAACAAGGTGGGCACCATTGTGGCGAGCTGGGTGGTATCNCCCCTGCTGGCGGGTACCATNTCCTTCTGGCTGTTCCGCTCGGTACAGAAGCTGATCCTCAATACCGAAGACCCCTTCAGCAACGCCAAGCGCTATATTCCACTNTACATGTTCGCCGTAGGCTTCCTGATCGCCATGGTNACCCTGGTGAAAGGCCTCAAGCATGTGCTGAGTGATTCGGCTTTTCAGCCCAGTTTCTTCCAGAGCATGGGAGTATCCGCCGTNATCGGCGTCCTGGTCGCGCTGCTCGGCATGCGCATGATGCGNGGCATCAAGAGAGACAACGAGGCCGACTCGGTCAACCGCTTCACCAGCGTTGAACGGGTATTCGGCATNCTGATGATTTTTACCGCCTGTGCCATGGCCTTCGCCCACGGCTCCAACGATGTGGCNAACGCNGTGGGGCCGCTGGCGGCCGTGGTCAGCGTGGTGCAGACCCAGGCGGTCAGCGCACAGGCGGTGGTACCCGCCTGGGTCCTGCTGATCGGTGCGGCAGGCATCGTCGTGGGCCTGGCGACCTACGGCTGGAAGGTGATTGCTACCATTGGCAAGAAAATCACCGAACTGACCCCGAGCCGCGGTTTTGCCGCCGAACTGGGCGCCGCCGGCACGGTGGTTCTGGCCTCCGGCACTGGCCTGCCGGTATCCACCACGCACACCCTGGTGGGTGCAGTATTGGGTGTTGGCCTGGCACGGGGCATCGGCGCTCTGAATCTGCGGGTGATCGGCACCATTTTCATGTCATGGGTTATCACTCTGCCGGCCGGGGCCGGGTTGGCCATTCTGTTTTTCTTCTTCTTTAAAGGTGTGTTTGGGTAATCTCGCCCAGGGGTTTGTAACGGCGGATGCGCTTCGCTTATCCGCCCTACGCCGATATCCAAGCCCGGCGCCACGACACTCATGCCACGCACCAAATGTCGGGTTACGCCTTCGGCTAACCCGACCTACCCGGGTTTGTTGGCGTGCCCTACCGATGATTTCCGTCCTGTATTACACTGCCGATACATTCTCTGAATCCGGCCGTGTATGACTTTCGATCTCAAACTGTATTCTGACCAGCTGGCCCAGTTGGTCGCCCAACCGTCGGTGAGCTGCTCCGACCCCCAATGGGATATGGGCAACCGCAAGGTGCTCGACCTGCTGGCCGACTGGCTCGAGGCTCGCGGCTTCCAGTGCGAGCTTCTGGCAGTGCCGGGCAAGAGCGGCAAGCACAACCTGATTGCCACCAAGGGCTCCGGCGCCGGTGGGCTGGTTCTGTCTGGCCACAGCGATACCGTACCCTACGATCAGAACCGCTGGCAGAGCGACCCCTTTTCGCTCACGGAAAGAGACGGCAAGCTCTACGGTCTGGGCGCCACCGACATGAAAGGTTTTTTCCCGGCGGTGCTCGCGGCCATCGATGCGGTTGCTGATCAACCTCTGGCGCAACCCTTGATCGTCATCGCTACGGCCGATGAAGAGAGCAGCATGAGCGGCGCCCGGGCGCTGGTGGAGCTGGGGCGCCCCAAGGCGCGCTACGCGGTGATTGGGGAACCGACCGAGCTGCGCCCGGTGCGCATGCACAAGGGCATCATGATGGAGTCGATTCGGGTGCGCGGCGCCAGCGGGCACTCCTCGAACCCGGCGCTGGGCAAGAACGCTCTGGAAACCATGCACGGGGTCATCTCCGAGCTGCTCACATACCGGAGTGAACTGCAGACCCGCTACCGCAATCCCGGCTTTCAGGTGGATGTGCCCACCATGAACCTCGGCTGCATCCATGGCGGCGACAACCCCAACCGGATTTGCGCCGAGTGCGAATTGCATTTCGACCTGCGGGCGCTGCCCGGCATGGACAACGACGAGCTGCGCGCGGCCATTGGCCGGCGCCTGCGCCCCATTGCCGAGCGCTCGGGTACCGACATTGTGTTATCGGAACTGTTTGCTGGCGTGGAGCCCTTCGAGCAGGACGAGCACTCCGCCCTGGTAAAGGCCTGTGAGCGTCTCACGGGCCACTCCAGTGAGGCGGTGGCCTTCGCCACAGAGGCCCCGTTTCTGCAATCCTTGGGCATGGAGACGCTGGTGCTCGGGCCCGGCTCGATCAACCAGGCCCATCAACCCGACGAGTTTATCGACATTCAACAACTGGCACCGGCGGTGGACATTCTCAGCGGGCTGATTGATCGCTTCTGCATCCAGCCCGACACGGCGGCGTCCGAAGTCCCTGTGTCTGACAAAAGGAACTAACGCTTTGACCGGTTCAACCCAAGACTACGTCAAATGGTTCAGGCACTCCTCGCCCTACATCAATGCACACCGGGGTAAAACCTTTGTATTGATGTTGCCCGGCGAAGCCCTGGTGCACCCCAACTACGGCAACATCATCTACGACATCGCCCTGCTCAGCAGCCTGGGAGTACGACTGGTGGTAGTGCACGGTGCGCGACCGCAGATTGATGCCCGACTGGCCGAGTCCGGCATCGAGAGCCAGTTTCACCGCAACCTGCGAGTCACCGACGCCGCCAACCTGGAACAGGTCACCCAAGCCATTGGCCAGGCCCGCATTCAGATGGAGGCGGCCCTGTCCACCGGGGTGCCCAACTCCCCCATGCACGGCGCACGCATGCAGGTGATCAGCGGCAACTTTGTGGTGGCCATGCCCCACGGCGTGCTCGACGGCGTCGATCTGCAGCACACCGGCAAGGTCCGCCGGATCAACACCCGCTCACTCAATACCGTACTCGACTCCGGCGCCATCGCCCTGCTCTCGCCGCTGGGCTATTCCACCACCGGTGAAGCCTTCAACCTCTCCTTCACCGATGTCGCCACTCAAGTGGCCTCGGCGTTGAAAGCGGACAAGCTGTTGGCGTTTATAGAAGCCGAGGGTGTCAGCGATGCCAGCGGCGAACTGGTCAGGCAGTTGGCTGTGCAGGAGTGCCGGGACTTTCTGGAACAACAGGGCGAACAGATCAGCGGGGATATCCGTCAGGCACTCTCGGCCTGTTACCTGGCCTGCCTGCAGGGCGTGCCCCGCGCCCAACTGTTCAGTTACGCCGCCGACGGCGCCATGCTCAGCGAGCTGTTCACCCGGGACGGTATGGGCACCATGGTGCACTCGGACAGTTACGAACAACTACGCCGGGCCACCATCGATGATGTGGGCGGGATTCTGGAGCTGATCGCGCCGCTGGAGAATGAGGGCATTCTGGTGCGCCGCTCCCGGGAGTTGTTGGAGACGGAGATCGACCGGTTCCATGTGCTGGAAAAGGACGGCACCATCATCGCCTGTGCGGCCATGTATCCCTTTGAGGAGAGTGCGGAACTGGCCTGTGTGGTCACCCATCCGGAGTACCGCAAGGGCGGCCGGGCGTCGACGCTGCTCACTCAGATGGAGAAAATGGCGCGGCGTCAGGGCATCAAGCAATTGTTTCTGCTGACCACCCAGACGGCTCATTGGTTTATCGAGCAGGGGTTTGTTCAGGCGCAGATTGATGACCTCCCTGTTGCGCGGCGTCGGTTGTATAACTATCAGCGGAATTCGAAGATTTTTATCAAAAACCTATAGGACAGGTTGAGAAACCGTTAGAGCTTCGTATCGAAACGCTGCGGTTGGGTATACTGTTGTGAGACACGCCGTGAACCCATCCGTGGGGGCTCATCACCCGCCGGCCCCCTTCGCGCTCCCCGCGCTTCGGGGCACTTCCCACATCCATGTGGGGCGTCCAGAGGCGGGTGACGGTCTCACAACAGTATACCCAACCTCCGCCGTGCCAACGTACAGTTCCGGGAACTAGTACCTACTCAGAGAGTAGGTCGGATTAGCGTAAGCGTAATCCGACAAATTCGTGGTCTTGGGGATCTGTCGGATTACGGCCTAGCCAACGACGGCGGATGCGCTTTAGCTTATCCGCCCTACGCGCACTACAGTGCCTGAAATGTGCCACTGAGGTTCGGTGTAGGGTGCACTGTTCCCGGACCGTGGAGCGGGGGACCCGCGATGCGAGCCTACATGGATGTATTCACGGCGTGTCCGGGAACAGTGCACCCTACACCGGACCGGACGCGACACCACCCACAGGGTTTTCTGCTATTATTGACGCCTTTTTTATTACGTCAGACGAAGAGTAGAACCATGCCCGTTTATCGCTCCAAGACCACCACCGCTGGCCGGAATATGGCTGGTGCTCGCGCCCTGTGGCGTGCCACCGGGATGAAAGACGAAGACTTTCATAAACCCATTATCGCCGTCGCCAACTCCTTTACCCAATTTGTGCCCGGCCATGTTCATCTCAAGGACATGGGCCAACTGGTCGCAAGGGAAATCGAAAAAGCCGGTGGTGTGGCCAAAGAGTTCAACACCATTGCGGTCGACGACGGCATCGCCATGGGCCATGACGGCATGCTCTACAGTCTGCCCTCGCGAGACATCATCGCCGACTCCGTCGAGTACATGGTCAATGCCCACTGTGCCGACGCCCTGGTGTGCATCTCCAACTGCGACAAAATCACCCCCGGAATGCTGATGGCCGCGATGCGCCTGAACATCCCTGTGATTTTTGTATCCGGCGGTCCTATGGAAGCGGGCAAAACCAAACTCGCAGATCACAACCTGGATTTGATTGATGCCATGGTCATTGCCGCCGACGACTCGGTGGACGACGAAACCGTGGCCGAGTACGAGCGCTCCGCCTGCCCGACCTGCGGTTCCTGCTCCGGGATGTTCACCGCCAACTCCATGAACTGCCTGACCGAGGCACTGGGTCTGTCACTGCCCGGTAACGGCACTCTATTGGCAACCCACGCCGACCGGGAGGAGCTGTTTCTTGAGGCCGCCCGACGTATCGTGGACATCACCAAGCGCTACTATGAGGAAGACGACGAGCGGGTGCTGCCACGCTCAATCGCCAACTTCAAAGCCTTTGAGAACGCCATGGCCCTGGATATTGCCATGGGCGGTTCCACCAATACCATTCTGCACCTGCTGGCGGCCGCGCAGGAAGGCGAAGTCGATTTCACCATGTTCGATATCGACCGCCTGTCTCGCGAGATTCCTCAGCTGTGCAAAGTCGCACCCAACACTCAGCTCTATCACATTGAAGACGTGCACCGCGCCGGTGGGGTCATGAGTATTCTGGCCGAACTCAACCGGGCCGGTCTGCTCCATGCCAACCTGCCCACCGTTCACAGCAACACCTTCCAGGAGGCGCTGGATCACTGGGATATTACGACGACCACCTCCGATGAGGTACGCACCTTTTACAAGGCCGGTCCGGCGGGTATCCCGACCCAACAGGCGTTCAGTCAGGCCACTCGCTGGCCCAGCCTCGATGACGACCGCGCCAACGGCTGTATCCGCTCACTGGAGCACGCCTTTACCCGCGAAGGGGGCCTGGCAGTCCTGAAGGGCAATATCGCCCTGGACGGCTGTGTGGTGAAAACCTCGGGTGTCGATGAGAGCTGCTGGGTGTTTGAAGGGCCGGCGCGTGTTGTGGAAAGCCAGGACGAGGCGGTCGATGCGATTCTCAGTGGGAAAGTCATAGCCGGCGAAGTGGTAATTGTTCGTTATGAAGGGCCTCGCGGTGGTCCCGGTATGCAGGAAATGCTGTATCCCACCAGCTACCTGAAATCCAAGGGGCTGGGTAAGGATTGCGCACTGCTGACCGACGGCCGTTTCTCCGGCGGGACTTCTGGCCTGTCGATCGGACACGTATCGCCGGAAGCGGCGGCGGGTGGCGCCATTGGTCTGGTAGAGGACGGCGACACCATTCTGATCGATATTCCCAACCGCAAGATCGAGGTGCGCCTGAGTGACGAACAACTGCAGGCGCGCCGCGACGCCATGAATGCGCGGGGCGAGCAGGCGTGGAAACCCCAAGAAGCCCGTCCGCGCAAAGTCAGCACCGCCCTGAAAGCCTACGCCATGCTGGCGACCAGTGCCGACAAAGGGGCCGTCAGGGATCTGAGTAAACTCGACTGAGTCCACCTTGCGAGCACTTGGCAGGGACGCCTCGCGCGCTGCATTCAATTTTGCCCGATACAAAAAAACCGGCTCTAGGCCGGTTTTTTTGTGCGTTGAGAGCAGAGGCTTAAGCGCCTGGCAATACCAGACCGTCTTCCTCTTCCCACTTACGCTTGCGCTCCTGATAACGCTCTTCTTCTTTACGAGCCTTCTCTTCGCGCGCTTTCTCTTTCTCGGCGAAACTGATCCACTGCTTGGCCGCTTCTTCGCTGCGCTTGTCTTTGGCCGCTTCCTTCAGAGTCTCAATCGCATCGTCATACTGCTCCAGATTGACATAGGCAGTGCCCATGCGCAGATACACCTGGTCAGCACGTTCAACCCCTTTATCCAACGCTTCACGAGCTGCGTCGATAGAGTCTTCGTAGCGATCGTTCAACATGTAGATAGCGGACAAGCGCGCGAACAGATCGCCCTCGTCAGACTTCTCGGCCGCCTTTTCCATTTCAACCATGGATTTTTCAACTTCCTGAGCCATGCTCCAGGCATTGGCAAGAAGCTCCAGATTGCGGGAGGTCGGCTCGATGATCTCATCCTCGTAGATACCTTTTTCAAGGACCTTGGCGGCCTTGTAAGGGATATCCCGATCGAGATACATGGAAGCCATGGATACCAGGATGTTTTCCTTGTCCAGGCCGTCGAGCAGATACACCACTTCCAGGGAGTGCAGACGATTGTCGAACTCTTCCAGCAGGCTGTACATGTCAGACAGCTGGCGCCAGGTCGACACCTTCGGGTAGTCCCGAACCATCTTCTTCAGCACATTCAGCGTGTTTCTGTAATCTTCTTTTTCGAAGTACAACAGACGCTGCATCGCATACCAGTTTTCTTCGGGAACCTCGCCATCCTGCTCGGCCATCTCAACCGCTTCGTTGACATGAACCAGCGCACGATCCGCATCACCCATCTGGTAGAACANCAGAGAGAACACGTAGTACTGGTCGGCGTCGATACTGGTGACCATGTTGGTCCAGTTTTCGAAGGCGTCCAGTGCTGCATCAAAGTNCTCTTCCTGCATGTGCAGCTTGCCCAGAACCTGCCATGTGGAAGTTTCCAGACCCGATGGAATCTGCGGAGAACGAGCTACAACCTTTTCGAACGCATCAATGGTGCGATCCATGTTATCCATCTGGAAATGGACATTGGCAACGAAGTTGTAGATCTGAGCCTGCTCATAGGCGTTGTATTCGCCGATGTTGCGTTCCATTTCCTGCAACAGACGCAACGCTTCGTTCAGGTCCGGCTCACGACCGGAATCTTCTTCCGGATCAATGAANCTCTGAACCTCAGAGAGCTCTTCGTTCAACCGCTGNCTGATACCGGGAATCCGGCGGGTTTCCGGCGGCGTGCTGGACGGCCTGATGAGCTCCTGGGCCATAACACTGCCCTGAAGCCAACCACTGGCCTCCGGTGCCACCTCATTCACAACCACAGTNGAGACGGCAGGAGCGGTGATCAGCGCCGCCGCCAACAGGCTGCGATTCAGCGTACCGGCAAAAAATGCTTGTAGTTTATTCACTGTCATAACCCCCANCCTACTCGTCCGCNAGTTCAAAGACGAAACGATAGCTAACACCGGCCACTTCCACCGGCTCNCCGTCTACAGTCCGCGGACGGAACTTGAAACGCTCTGCAGCGCGAATCGCCGAACGGTTGAAGATACTGGTCTCGCGACCTTCGGTATCCACNGCATCCACCACCACTACGTCACGAGTTGAACCGTTNGTCGTCACGGTAAAGCTTACCGTCACAAAACCCTCGATTCCGCGCTGAGCCGCGCGACGTGGATACTCGGGCGCCACNGCCACGATAGGCATATATTCGCCGTCACCGGAGAAGTTGCCACCCGTGCCCATGTTCATGTCGAGCCCCATACTNGGCGCNGCCATGTTCAGAGCACTCGCATCAACATCCGGAGAGTCAAACTCGGGCTCCGGAATATCCGGCGGAGGNTCATTGGGATCCTCCGGCTTCTGTGGCTTAGCCGCCTCGTACTGCGTTTCAATCTCCGTATCCGGCATATGGATGTCGGCGATTTTACGGTCTTCCGGCTTTTCGTCCTGACCAAGGTCGGAGTTGATCAAGGACTGCATCAAAAACAGCAGGGCCACCGTCACGACGACCGACAACCCCCCCGCGATACCTACTCTTGCAAAATTCATAGCAGCCTAGTTCTCTTCAGTGGAGACAGCGACGTTGGTAATACCCAGCTCGCGTGCGGATTCTGTAATGGCNATAACAAACTCCATATCNGCACCCTGGTCCGCCTGGATAACCACTGTCCCATTCGGGTTTTCGGCCTGCAAACGCTCAATTTGAGCCCGGACACCACGNTTGTCCACCTGCTGNTTGTCGATCCAGATTTCGTTATTTGCGTNAACGGCAATCAGAATCGCAGCCTCTTCCTTCGGATCCGCGGTGGTCGCTTCAGGACGATTGACTTCAATCCCCGTCTCTTTAATGAATGTAGCAGTCACGATGAAGAAGATCAGCATGATGAACACCACATCGAGCATGGGCGTCAAGTCAATGGCCTGAGCTTCTTCTTCGGCTTTCTGATTGTTCCTGCTCATGGGATATCTCTTAAATACCGGGTTTAAACTGGGTGCTCGCCTTAGTGATCCATCGTCAGGTGATCGGCAAACAGGTGATTTTCGCGATCGGCAATCCGCTCAAGGTAAGTGTTGGCAAACAGGCCGGAAAGGGCCGCCACCATACCTGCCATGGTCGGAATTGTTGCCCGCGATACGCCGCCGGCCATCTGTTTGGCGTCGCCGCCGCCCGTCATCGCCAGAACGTTAAACACCTCGATCATACCGGTCACGGTACCGAGCAGACCCAACAGAGGGCACAGACTTACCATGGTGGCAATCATGTCCATGTTGGTGTTGATCTTCTCGGAGATCCGGGAAATCATCGCCTCACGAATTTGGTGGGCATTCCACGATTTCCGCTCACTACGGCTTTCCCACTGATCCAGTGCCGCCTGGACATCGCTTTTCAGACCACCTTTGAAGTACCAGACCCTCTCAAANATGAGGGTCCACATCAGGAAGGTTAGGATGGCGATGAGCACAAGCACACCGCCCCCTTGATCCAAAAAGGCTTTAATGGCTGCAAACGCTTCCATTATTGCCGTCATGGTCTATCTCCTACTTATTGCGCTCGGAGTTCTCGGCAACGATGCCGGTAGTCTGCTCATCCAGAATGTGGATGATACGCTTGGCGCGACCGTTAACAATGGTGTGCAGCAATACTGTCGGAATTGCCACNACCAGACCCAGAACGGTGGTNATCAGAGCGGAGGAGATACCGCCTGCCATGTTCTTNGGATCGCCGGCACCAAAGATGGTGATCGCCTGGAAGGTCAGAATCATACCGACCACNGTACCCAACAGACCCATCAGCGGCGCAACGGCAGCGATGATCTTCAGCAGGGCCAGACCACTTTCNATCTTCGGACGCTCTTTCAGAACGGCTTCTTCAAGCTTCAGTTCCAGAGTCTCGGGATCAACCCCTTTGTTGTCCTCAGCCACCTGCAGCACACGACCCAGCGGGTTGTTGGCGCTCGGGGTGCTGGACTTCAGCTGAGAGGTCACTTTGGCACTGACCGCACTCAGGACGATGATCCGCCAGATACCCAGCAGGAAGCCGAAGATACCCACGGCGGTGATGACGTAGCCTACGCCGCCGCCCTGATGCCAGCGCTCACCCCAGGTGGGGCTGTCGATCAGCGCGGTCAGCAGAGAACCGCCGGTCNGGCCAGTCGGGTCGATACCCACACGAACGAGGCCAGAATCGGCCGCTTGCAGGTTGGCAGCCGCGTCCTGAATGTTGCCGGCAGGCTGACGAGCCAGCTCTTCCATTTTGGCACCATCCGGAATAAAGGCCAGGTACTTGCCTTCGGACACCAGGTTGTAGGAACCGATACGNACNACTTCCTGNTNCANCTTGTCGCCNTTNGGNTTGATCACTTCGCCATTAAACGTGACGATGCGACCNCTTTCGACCATCTGACGCTGCACTTCGTACCACAGGCGCTCGATTTCCTCGATGCTGGGCAGACGAGTGTTGCTGTTCATCTTGTCGATCAGGCCATTCAGGAACTCACCCCGGTTCGGGTATTGAGCACTGATGATTGAAGTCTGAATGTTAGAACGCAAGTCACCTGCAGTTGAGGTCAGGTGACCGAACAACTCACGCAGAGAACCCAGACGCTCATTCAACTGGTTGCGCTTGGCATCCACTTCGAGCTCTTGCTCGTCGTAGCGGGCTTCCAGGGTTTCAGAGCGGTTTTCTTCTTGAGCCCGGGTATTGCGAGCCTGTTCCAGCAACTGCTGCTGCTGGCCGCGCTCCTGACGGAACTCAGCTTCGCGCTGACGGTGCTCCTGGGATTCGTTGACACGTGACTCACGCACCATCTCCAGCAGCTCGTCGAGCGAACCGGCCTGGTCATCGTCTTGGGCCAGAGCGACATTGGCGCTCAGCAGACCCGCGGTCAGGGCAACCAGAGAGCCCTTCAAAAACGTCATCTTCATTGTGCTGCCTCCGGAGCCTGAACGGGTAACATCATGATGTCCTGGCTTGCCTGGTCACGGGCAATGCGCAGACCCTTGAGAATGTGATTCCGGTAAGAATCATCGAGCGGAACCCAGGCTTCCTGTTCTTTATCCCAGGCGCCCTGCTGCTCGGTATCTGTGGTCTGATACATGAGGGAGATACGACCAACGCGCAGAATGTTCACTTCGCGCTCCTGGCCATCCACTTCCAGCGAATCGCGGTAAGTATCGAGGAAGCGACCGTATTCAGATTCGATGCGATAGGCTTCCAGAACCTGGCGGAACTTTTCCGCCACGGAAATATCGGCGCGATCCTGATTGTCACGCAACATCTGCAAGCGGGCACGACGTTCGTCCAGGTGGAAAGGCATGTCCAGCTCTACGAACTGCTCCAGTGCGTCCAGCATGTTCATGACCAGCGGCTGAATCTGACGCTCGATCACGGTGACCTGCTCGATGGACTGATCCAGATCGCGCAGTACGCGCTGCTGGGCTTCGATTTGACGCTCCAGCTGGAGATTGTAGGTACGCAGACCTTCAATTTCCTTGTTTACCACCTTGAACTGCTGCAGCAGATCGTCGGTTTCCTGGGCCAGGCGGTCAATCCGCTGTTGAGATTCCTGGGCCATTGCGGTTTTGGCCTCACCGACCTGGAGAATCTGCTCCAGGGTTTCATCTGCCACGGCAACGCTACCCATTAGCGCGCCGGCAGAAAGCGCGGTGGTCAGAGCCACGGCTTTCAATCGCTGCTTTTTCATATTTCCCCCAACTCGGGTGCTTGCATCAGATGAGTTTGCGACAGGCAGCTGCCACACAACACGTTATCCACACAGTGCCTTCAAAAGGCTGGCAAAAACCTCTACGAGGCAGCCAAGAACGCAGCATTGTAATAAGAGGCTTACTTCACATTCAATGCTTTAAGGAAACCGTTTCCCAAGTGGGTAGATCGGTATCACTCAGGTAACAAATTGTCCCGCTGACTGTCTGATTAAAGTAACACCTGCTTAAAAATTGACCAATACTTTTGCGCTGTCATCAAACGGTAATACGATCGTACCGTTGAAAGACGTGCCCCACCGAAGCGTCATTCGCTCCGGGCTGCTCGTCGGTGAGGTGCCACTCTTCGCCACTGAGCGACGGAAAGTGGGCATCCCCTTCCACCTCCAGGTCGATCCGGGTCAGATAAACCCGATCGGCCAGAGGTAAACTCTGGCGGTAAATCTCTTCACCGCCCATAACCATGATTTCCTCAGCGTCCGGCTGCTCCCGGCGGGCCAAGGCTATCGCGGCCTCGATACTGGTCACCCAGCGCAGGCTCGGATCCCGCGCCTCTCGAGACTGCCGGCTCACCACAATGTTGAGTCTTCCGGGCAGCGGGCGCCCGATGGACTCATGGGTCTTGCGTCCCATGATGACCGGTTTGCCCAGAGTAACCGACTTGAAATACTTCAGGTCGCCGGGCAGATGCCAGGGCAGCTCATTGTTCCGGCCAATGACTCCATTGCGGGCGGCCGCCACTATTAAGGCCACAGTCATACGTCGAGGTTCCCCTTTTCTGTGACGAACTTCACACCGCAATCGGTGCCTTGATTCTCGGATGGGGGTCGTACCCCTCGAACTGGAAATCTTCCAACTGGTAATCAAACACCGATTCCGGTCGGCGCCCGATCACCAGCTTTGGCAACGGCCGGGGTTCGCGGCGCAGTTGCTCGTAGACAATATCGTCGGTCAGGTGATTGTGGTACAGGTGACAATCACCGAAGGTGTGCACAAAGTCCCCCACCCCCAGGTCACACTGCTGAGCAATCATGTGGGTCAGTAGCGCATAGCTGGCAATATTGAAAGGCACCCCCAGGAACAGGTCGGCGCTGCGCTGGTAGAGCTGACAGGACAACTTCCCGTCCGCCACGTAAAACTGGAACAGGGTATGGCAGGCCGCCAGAGCCATCCGCCCCTGCTCGGCGTTCTTCTGGGGGCTCAGGGACTCATCCGGCAGGTCCGCCGGATTCCAGGCACTGACAATCAGGCGCCGGGAGTTGGGGTTGGTGCGAATCTGCTCGATCACCTCGCCGATCTGATCGATGGTGCGACCATCGGGGCAGGCCCAACTGCGCCACTGCTTGCCGTAGACCGGACCCAGATCTCCCTCCGCCGTGGCCCATTCGTTCCAGATTTTACAGCCACGCTCTTGCAGCCAGGTGACATCCGTGCGCCCCTGCAGAAACCACAAGAGCTCGACAATCACACTTTTCAAGTGCACGGTTTTGGTGGTGACCAACGGAAAACCGTCAGACAGATCAAACCGAAGCTGCCGCCCGAATACCGACCGGGTGCCGGTTCCCGTCCGGTCCCCACGATCCAGACCGTTGTCGATGACATCGCGCATCAGCGCCAAATACTGTTGCATGTTGAATTACCTGATCCCCAAAACGTTCGAACTCAGCGTCCCGACTGCCGGCGCTTGACCTGTTGCTGCCAGCTCCACACCAGTACTCCGATACCAAGAATGAGCATCGGCAAGGAGAGCAATTGCCCCCGGGTAACCCAGCCAAACAGGTCAAAACTGATGTGCTGATCCGGTTCGCGGAAAAATTCGGCAAAAATTCGGAAACAGGCGTAGAGCACCAAAAACAGCCCCGCCACCGTGCCCCTGGGGCGAGGTTTGGATGAATACCAGTACAGCACAGTAAAGAGTACCAACCCTTCCAGGGTTGCCTGATAAAGCTGCGAGGGATGCCGTGCAATGCCCTCGGGGTCTTTGGGAAATACCATGGCCCAGGGCACATCGGCCGCGCGCCCCCACAGCTCCTGACCAATAAAGTTACCCAGGCGCCCCAGCCCGAGACCAATAGGGACGAGTGGCGCGACAAAATCCGTCAGTGCCAGGAATGACACTTTGCTCCGCCAGGCGAACAGGGCGAGCGCCACGATGACCCCGAGCAGCCCACCGTGGAAGGACATTCCCCCTTCCCAGACCCGAAACAACCAGATCGGGTCGCTCAGCCAATAATTGAAATGGTAGAAGAAGACATAGCCAAAGCGCCCCCCCAAAATCACCCCGAAAGCCACATAAGTCGTGAGGTTTTCCACCTGGGAGCGCTGGACCACCGTATGCGGAAAACCAGCCCGGCGCAGAGCCAGAAGCCAGGCGCCGGCAAAGCCGAGCAGGTACATCAGACCATACCAGTGAATATCCAACGGACCATAGGACTGGCCGGCAAACTCAAACGGGCCAATACTCACGGCCACCGGGTCAATTTCGGGGTATTTCATAAGCCTTGCTTATCGCAGTCAGTGAACGGTGGGACAAATCAGTGCGGGGGAATACTACCACTGTTGGATGACGAACACAGTGCCTTCGCCCGACCGGCACTCAATCGGTGGAGCTGGCGGGGCGAATCAGGCGCGTTGCGCCGAGATCACGCAGGGTGTCGTCGACGCGCTGGCGGATCTGATCGGCGTCCGGCAAGGTCATCACCTCAGAAAGCAACGCTCGCGCCTGCTCCAGGCTGATACTGCGAATCACCGACTTGACCTTGGGCAGGTTGGTGGCGTTCATCGACAGCACGTCATAGCCCATGGCCATCAGCAGAATGGCCGCCCCCGGGTCACCGGCCAACTCACCACAGATCCCCACGCTGACGCCCTCGGCGTGACCGTCGTCGACCACGCTGCGCAGCGCCCGCAGCACCGCCGGATGGTAAGCCTGATAGACATCGGCGACCCGGGCGTTATTTCGGTCCACCGCCAGCAGGTATTGGGTCAGGTCGTTGCTACCCACCGACAGGAAGTCCACCCGGGCCGAGAGCTCTCGGGCCTGATAGACCGCCGAGGGCACTTCGATCATTACCCCGAGCGGCGGCAGCTTGACCGAGTGGCCCTCTTCCAGCAATTCATTGAAGGCCCGATAGATCAGTACCTTGGCCGCCTCCAGCTCGGGCACGCTGGTAATCATCGGCAGCAGAATCCGCAGGTTATCCAGGCCTTCACTGGCCTTGATCATGGCGCGAATCTGGGCCAGAAAAATCTCCGGATGGTCCAGAGTGACGCGGATGCCGCGCCAGCCCAGGAAGGGGTTTGCCTCTTCGATGGGGAAGTAGGGCAACGCCTTGTCCCCGCCGATATCCAGGGTCCGCATGGTCACGGTGTGAGGCGCGAACGCCGAGAGCTGCTCCTGATAAATGGAGCGCTGTTCCTCCTCACTGGGAAAGCGATCGCGCAGCAGAAAAGGGACTTCAGTGCGGTACAAGCCGACCCCTTCGGCGCCGCGCTCCAGGGAGCGGACCACATCGGTCATCAGACCGGTGTTCACCCATAGCGGCAGCCGGTAGTGATCGGTGGTTTCACAGGGCAGGTCCTTGAGCGCTTCCAGGCCCTTGACCAGCTCCTGCTCTTCGAGATAAATCGCCTTGTAGTGCTTGCGCAGCTCCGGGCCCGGATCGGTGTACACCGTGCCCTTGTAGCCGTCGACGATCAGGGTCCGCCCATCCACCTGAGTGTAGGGCAGGTCCACGGCCGCCATCACCGTGGGGATATCCATGGCCCGGGCGAGAATGGCCACGTGGGAGTTGCTCGAGCCCTGCACCGACACCAGGCCGGCCAGCTTGTCCTTGGGAATTTCGCCGAGCATGGAGGCGGTCAGCTCTTCTCCCACCAGAATGGTCTGATCGGGATAAATGCGGCACTTCTGGTTGGACTCCTGCAGGTAAGCGAGTACTCGCCGACCCAGATCTCTCAGGTCCGTCGCCCGCTCCCGGAGGTAGGCGTCATTCATGCTGCTGAAGGTGCGTTCGTGCTCCAGAATCACATCGGCCCAGGCCGATGGCGCGGCAGTCCCCTGGCGAATCCGTTCCGTGACTTCTTTCCCCAGCGACGCATCATTTAGCATCGCCAGGTAGGCATCAAAGAGCGCCTGCTCCTCCCGGTTCAGCCGGGTTTTGAGCTGCTCGCCCAGACCTTTGATATCTTCCCGCACCGCCTGCAGGCACTTCTGGAAAAAGGCGAGNTCCGCCTCCACATNGGTGCAGGTTTTATANGGNACCGAGCGCAGATCGGCCGGCGGNGTNATCACCACCGCCTCGCCCATGGCAATCCCGGAGGCNCCGGACACNCCGGCAAATTTGGCTTGCGCCGCCTTTTCGCCAATGGCCACCATCACNCCGGTCGCNTCGGCGTGGGCGATCACCCCCGCCAATTGGGCNGACATGGTGACNAGNAANGCTTCATCGCCCTCATCGAACCGGCGCCGCTCCACCTGCTGGACCACCAGCACCCCCAGCACTTTACGGTGGTGGATAATGGGAACGCCGAGGAACGAGCTGAAGCGCTCCTCACCGGTTTCGGGGAAGTATTGGTAACTGGGGTGGGTTTCAGCCTGCTCGAGGTTGATGGGNTCTTCCCGGGTNACGACCCGGCCNACCAGACCTTCACCGTCTTTCAGNCGCACCCGACCGACCGCNTCGGCNTTGAGNCCCTCGGTCGCCATCAGTACNTAGTCGCCCTCGGGGCCGCGCAGATACACCGAGCANACCTCGGTTTTCATGGCGGTCTTGACCCGGGAGACGATGATCGCCAGCGCGGTCTTCAGGTCCCGCGCCGCGTTAACCTCCTGGACGATGGAACGCAGGGAGTTCAGCATGTGCGACTCGCCGGTGCACGGGCCGGATCAAACCAGGCGGCCTCGAGTTGGCTGTGGTAGGGAGAGAGCTCCTTGAGCGCTCGGCGGTAGACCTCGCGCTTGAAGGCAACCACTTTCGCCAGCGGATACCAGT
Source organism: Marinimicrobium sp. (assembly GCF_002695945.1). Classification (NCBI taxonomy): domain Bacteria; kingdom Pseudomonadati; phylum Pseudomonadota; class Gammaproteobacteria; order Cellvibrionales; family Cellvibrionaceae; genus Marinimicrobium; species Marinimicrobium sp. The sequence goes on from NZ_NZQP01000055.1 coordinate 54,426, forward strand.
AGCTGACCCANCTCCAGTCATCGAACTCGGCNCGNCCGCCNTTTTCNAGGCAGATCCGGCTCTCGGGAGATTTCANNCGCAACAGAAACCACTTCTGTTTCTGACCCAGGCANAGCGGCTGGGAATTGTGNCGNACCAGCCGNCTGGGCANNCGNTAGCGNAGCCAGCCCCGGGTGCAGGCNAGCATNTCCACATCCGCCCGGGTCAGCCCTATCTCTTCCTGCAGCTCCCGGTACAGCGCCTGCTCCGGGGACTCNCCTTCATGAATACCACCCTGCGGGAACTGCCAGGCATCCTGCCCCCCAACGCGCCGCGCCCAGAGCANCTNGCCCTGGTCATTGGTCAATACAATACCCACATTGGGGCGAAAACCTTCGGCGTCTATCACGGGACTCAGCCAATCCTTATTTCAGTCGTTATAAAAGTACTCCGGCCTATTGTTCCATAAAGTCATTGCGCTCAGCAATTGGCGCAGTTGAGCCCGGCCTGAGGAGCCGCTATGCTNAGCGGCTTTGGCCAAGCAACNGCAGGTACCCCGTGAGTCTCGCAATCTTTGACCTGGACAACACCCTGATCGCCGGTGACAGCGACCACCGCTGGGGCGAATTCCTGATCCACAAGGCGCTGGTCGATCCCGGGGAGTACAAATCCCGCAACGACGACTTCTACCGCGCCTATCAGGACGGCAGCCTGGACATTCACGAGTACCTNGGGTTCTCCCTNGCGCCCTTTGCCTCCCTGAGCGACCAGCAGGTGGCCGAGCTGCAGCGCGAATTNCTGTCCGAGTGGATCGAGCCNTTGATGCTGGACAAGGCNCAGGCGCTGATTCAGNGCCACCGAGACCAAGGGCATCAACTGCTGATCATCACCGCCACCAATGATGTGGTCACCACCCCAATCGCACAGCGCCTGGGCANTCCCCATTTGCTGGCCAGTGAGGCCGAGCGCGGCCCCGACGGCTACACCGGGCGCCCGACCGGCACGCCCTGCTTCCAGGGCGGCAAGGTCACCCGTCTNAAGGAGTGGCTGAAAGAACACCCCCACGCTCTGGAACACGCCCACTTCTATAGCGATTCGGCCAACGACCTGCCACTGCTGGAGTCGGTGGGTTACCCGACCGCCGTTGACCCGGACCCGCGCCTGNCCGAGGCCGCGCAGGCACGTCAATGGCCGATCATCAGCCTGAGGGACTGACCATGCGGTTCCCCCACCCNCTCCCGTTGCTCACCGCCCTGCTGTTGATCGGCTGCGACCCGGGTCCGGAGTCCCCTGGCCCCACTCCCGATGAATCGCCCNGCGAGACACAGAGCATNGCCGCCCCCGACCCNGCNCTGGCNGACAGCACCCTGGCGGCNTGGCNGCAGGGNGAGCAGTGGCTCAGNGNGGCGCGCACGGCCTGTGCTGNAATGCANGAGCGNCTCGACGCTTTNCTGGCTCAGCCGGNGNAGGNCNGCCTNGNGGCCACCCGTGAGGCCTGGCATCAGTGNCACNCNCGCTGGCACCATCTCGAGCCGCTNCTGACTCTGGGTGANAGCAGTCCCGGCCTGTTTGGNGACCTNNGGGAANTCGCCTTTCAGGTGGANGCNCACCCCATCNANCCCGGGTANCTGGATGGCCTGGAGAACTATCCCTACAGCGGCATCGTCAACGACATTACCCTCTCCATNAACGCNCAGACCCTGCNCGANCAGCACGGTCTGACCGATGAGGCCGACGTGGCTCTGGGCCTGCACGCGCTGGAATTCCTGCTCTGGGATGAGCAGGGCGACCGACCGGTGAGTGACTTCGAGCCCCGCACCTCCGCCGGGGACGACCCGATGAACGCCGAACGGACCGTCGATCAACTGCCCAACAACCGCCGCCNCGCCCTGGTGCGTCTGATCAGCCAGTTACTGCAGGACGACCTGGCACTGCTCGAGCAACACTGGCAATCCACCAGCGGGCGACTTCCCGCCACCTACCGACAGCTCAGCCCCTCCAGCCGACTGCCCCTGTTGCGCGACGCGCTCCGGTCACTGCTGCGGGAGCGCCTGCCCCGGGAGCTGGCGCAACTCGAAGAACCTGAACTGGCCCACAACGCCTTTGCGGGACAATCCCTGAGTGTGGTGATCAGCGCCCTTGCCGGCACCGACCAGTTGCTGAACGCCGGAGATCCAGCGGTCGTGCAGTGGTTGGTCCCCGAGCCGACGCGCACTGACTGGCAGCCCCAATGGCAGACACTGAGCCGGAATCTGAATGAAGCGGACGAGATTGATCCCCAGGGCTTGAGCGAGCAACTTCGGTCGCTTGGACAGGCGCTGAGCACACCGACGCCGGAATTTGCACCGGCGCCGTAAACCCGACAACCCGGACCTCACGGAAAGGAGGGACCTGATGACCAGACGCCACTGGCTGCTGAGTCTGTCACTGCTGTTTTCGCTGCTCGCATCGCCCGCCTGGGGCAATGACCCGCACGCGCCCCACTCCCTGAACATCACCCCGGGGCAGGACACCTACGACCTGACCGGCAAGGCGCTAATCCTCAAGCAACCCAAGGAGGGCAACCTCACGCCCTCAGACCTGTTGGCCGATACGACCAGAGCCTGGCAACCCCTGTCATCCTCTGCCCCCAACTTCAGCTTCAGCGACCGTGCCTACTGGCTCCGGCTGGATATCACCAATACCGACACCCGCCCTCGGCGGCTGATCCTGGATATTGCCCAACCTCTGCAGGATTACATTGACGCCTGGTGGATGATCGACGACGGTACTGTCCGCGAATGGCACACCGGCGACCGCCGGCCGCTGAGTGACCGCCCCTTCCGCTACCGGGCTTTTGCGCTTTCATTACCGCTGACGCCCGATCAGAGCGGAACCCTGCTGATTCGCTTCAGCAGTCACGACGGCCTCTACGATGCACTGCCGCTGACCCTCAGCAGCGACGCGGCGTTTTTCAAACGCAATGATGCCGAGTCCCTCGGATTCGGCTTTTATTACGGCGCCATCACCATCCTGCTGCTCTACAACCTGATCGTCGGCCTGGTCACCCGCGAGCGGAACTTTGTGCTCTACAGCGTCTACCTGTTCTTCTTCCTCAGCTGGAATCTGGCATTTCGCGGCTACCTGGGCATCAGTCTGCTGGCCGACTACCCCACCCTCAACAATATGGCGGTCGCGGTACTGTCCTGTGGGTTGTTTTTCTCCCTGGTGGCGTTCACCCAGGGCTTCCTCAACCTCAGACAGACACTCCCACTCACCGGCCGATTGCTCTGGGGGCTCAGCGCCCTTTTGCTGATCCCCACAGGGCTGGCGGTGATGGATGTCTACGCAACCACTTTTGCGGTGCTAATTCCTATCGCCGTTGTGATTCTTCTGGTTGTGCTGTACGCCGGAGCCCGCGCGTCGCTGCGAGGATCGGTCTCCGCCCGTATCTTTCTGCTCGCCTGGACGCTGCTGATCGGCGCAGTGTTTGCCTACTACGCTCGGGTATTCGGTTTGTTGCCCTCAAGCTGGTTATTGGAGAATGCCCTCAACCTCGGCTCACTGATCGAAATTCTCGTGCTATCACTGGCTTTGGCCTACCGCATTAACGAACTCAAACAGAAAGATCTGGTCAGCCAACAACAGCTGATCGAGCAGAAAGAACAGTTGAATGCCGAGCTGCAACAGCGGGTGGAAACCAAAACCCGCGAGCTGCAGAATCTGGCGGACAAACTGGAGCGGGAGTCGATAACCGATGCCCTGACCGGCCTGCTCAACCGACGCACCTTTTACCCCAAATTGGAAAGTGAACTGCGCCGACTGCAACGTGAGCCCACCCAGACTCTCTGTCTGACGCTACTGGACCTGGATCACTTCAAGGCACTGAACGACCACTACGGACACCCCGCCGGGGACCGGGTGCTGGAAAACGTAAGCGACCTGCTGCAGCTGCACTGGAAACGCTCAGGGGATGCGGTGTTTCGCGTGGGGGGAGAGGAGTTTGCGATACTGTTTTATACGCGCAATCTGCACACCGTCTCAGAGCGGCTGGAGGCCTTCCGCCAGGCGCTCAAAACCATTCCCTTGCCGATCTCGCCGCCGCCGGCTGACGGTGTCCCGACGCAGTTGACTGCCTCACTGGGTGTCGGGCTGGTCAGCGCCCTCTACAGCCTGAGCCCGGATGAGCTGTACGCGATGGCCGACCGGGCGCTCTACTCGGGCAAGGACCGCGGGCGGGACTGCATTCATTACTGCTCTGCCACCGATCGCACTCCCCGGCCCAGATTGGAACACCTCTGAGGTCAGTCTCCCTCCACGGCCCAGAACGCCGGAACATGAAAGGCGATCGCCGCTTCCGCCTCGGCCAGACCGCACACGGCGGGCTCCGGCACCTCCCCTCCGGCCATGACCTGGAGCACCGAGTGCACCCCGTGCGAGAGCGACTCCAGGTTATAGCCGCCCTCCAGGACCATGACCAACCGCCCCTGGCAGTGTTCATCCGCCAGAGCCTGCAGGACTCCGGTCATGGCGGCAAAGCCTTCGTACGACACGTTCAGCGCGAGATCATACCCGTGGGCATCAAACCCCGCCGACACCAGAATGAGGTCCGGCTTGAAACTGGCCACCGCCGGGGCGAGCAGTTCGCGCAGAATTTTCAGGTAGACCCGATCTCCGGTCCCTGCCGGAACCGGCACGTTAACGGTAGCCCCTTCCCCCAACCCGGCACCGACCTCTTCGAGCGCCCCCGAGCCCGGATAAAAAGGGGCGGCCCGATGAATATCAAAAAACAACACATCCGGGTCGGCATAAAAAATGTCCTGAGTGCCATTACCATGGTGGGCATCCCAATCCAGAATCAACACCCGCTCACAGCCCAGCGCCGACTGGGCATGAGCCGCCGCCACAGCGACATTATTGAACAGACAAAACCCCCTTGCCCGCACCGGCTCTGCGTGATGACCTGGTGGGCGGATCAACGCAAAAGCCCGCTCGGCCTCACCGTTAAACACCGCCTCCACTGCCGCGATGGCCGTACCCGCCGCCACCTCGGCCGCTTCAACACTGCCCGGAGACACGGCCGTGGTATCCAGATCCAGCCAGGCACTCTTGCCCCGCAGGGCATAGATGTCCTGCAGGTAGGCACTGGTATGTACCCGCGACAACTCTTCGGGGGTGGCCGCACGGCCACCGGTCAGGCGGACGCCCTCGATCGGCGCGCGCGCCAACAGGTCAAGAATGGCCGTCACCCTCCCCGGATGTTCGGGGTAGCGCCACTGTACATTCAACCCGGAGAGCACCTGTCGTACCCGCTTGTCCAGTCGGCCGGGTAAAAACGCCGCGTTGGTATCCGGCTCATGGGCCAATACCCGTTCGTCGTAGCAAACCAACACCTCCTTCACGCCGGTCATTCCTGTCCCCTTTCTATTAACCCGTGGTCTCTTGAGCATATACCAGTCAACCCGGTTTCGCCGTGTCCCAAAAAACATCATCCGCCGGTGCGCTTGCCCCAAAAAGGTGCAACGACACCCGTTCCGAGCAGCATCCATCAGTCAGCGAACCATGCCGCCATCGAAAAACCCCAGACAGATCAACCACGTATGCCCCTGCCCTCGTGATTGGTACGAATTCTGCAGATTCTCAGTCAGGACCGTTTGATCTCCAGCGATCAGGCACGGACCGGGACGTCCGCCTTCATCATTGAGCGATGCCATGACCCCCGGGACGACCCGGACGGCCGAGGAGGGCCGGCTTACCATCTGGACGACCAGATACCTTGAGCACAAACCGAGAGGTAATCCAGATGACACCCGGCAAAGTTTCAGACAATCCACACACCGCCTTCCAGACGCTGCCGGTGGTCGATGTGTCGGGCCTGGGGTCGAGCGACCCGAGCCAGCGCCAGGCCGCCGCCGAGCAGTTGGGTCAGGCGGCCCGCGATGCCGGCTTTCTGTATGTGGTCGGCCACGGTATCCCCGCCGACTACACCGAGCGACTGATCGCCCGGACCAAAGCATACTTCGCCTTGCCCTACGCCGAAAAAATGCGTCAGTACATTGGCCACTCCGTCAATCACAGCGGCTACGTCCCGGAAGGGGAGGAACGCTTTTACGGCGCCAAGAGCGTCGACAAAAAAGAAGCCTACGACATTGGCTACGATATGCTCGAGCCGGCACATCGCCGCCCGATGCTGGGCCCCAACCAATGGCCGGACATGCCCGGTTTCAAAGAAGACATACTCCCCTACTACCAATCGGTGCTCGCCCTCGGGCACCAATTGTTTCGCGGTTTTGCGCTGGCGCTCGGCCTGGCCGAAGACACCTTTAGCCAACACATCCGTCGCCCGCCCAGTCAGTTGCGGCTGATTCACTACCCGTACAATCCGGACCTGCCGCCGGACACCCCGGGGATTGGTGCCCACACCGACTATGAGTGCTTCACCATTTTGAAGCCCACGGCTCCCGGACTCGAAGTGCTCAACGGCGCAGGCGAGTGGATTGATGTTCCACTGCAGGACGATGCCTTTGTTATCAACATCGGTGACATGATGGAAGCGCTCAGCAACGGTGCCTTCGTGGCTACCTCTCACCGGGTCCGTAAAGTGGCCGAGGAGCGCTACTCCTTCCCGATGTTCTGCAATCTCGATTACGACACGGTAATTGAACCGCTGCCCGAGTTGGTCAGCGACGATCAGCCACCGCGCTACGAACCCCTGATCGCCGGGGAGCACCTGTACGCCCAGACCATTCAGACGTTCGAATACCTGAAACAGCGCCTGGCCCGAGGCGAACTGGAGCTGCCAGAGGGCGCCAAAGGCCTGTCCTCGTTCGGCCAAAAGGCGGGGGGCGCGGTATGACTCTGCAGGAATTACTGGAACGTCACGCTCGACCGGCCACCGCCGGCGTGCCCGACTGGATGCTGGGCTGTTTTCGTCGCCGCTGCATCAGTTTCGCCAGTGGCGAGTCCGACAACCAGACCATCGTGTACTGGTTCCAGAGCCGCAATACCACCATCGATCTGCGACTGCCGGTTGCAGAGCAGCAGGTGCCCGCCAAGGCACTGAATGAATACAGCCCCGCGGAACTGCGCCGCCTCGCCGACTACGAAGGCTGGGAAGCGCGATCGCAATGGGATGGCGAACTAATGAGCTGGTTTGACGAGACCGCGCTGCAGACCCACAACCGCTGGCCGGAGCCGGCCGAGCTCAAGCGCATCGGCAACTGCATGATCGAGTTCGCACCGAGCGGCGCCTACGTAGAGGATTGGCGCGCACAACCCTCCGAGGCCGGCCCCCTGATCGGACTGCGGATGATCGAGCAACGCAACCTGGATACCGGTGACTGCGTTCACCGCGGCGGCGGACTGATCATCGCAGGCGATCATGCGGCACTGGTGCTCGGTCGCCCGGAGCCGTTGTCGAACGATGCAAGCCTCCAGAAGCAACTTGAGTCGGCCAGTCCGGACACGATACAGCGCCTGTTCGATTTTGAAACCTCTGTGGCCCGGGGCTCACTGAGCCAAGGCTATTCCATTGAACACAGCACGCGACCCGACCGAATCGGCCAGCCCCTTTCCCCTAGAACCACATCCGAGTGGTTCGTTGAAGACCAGGAGGTGCGTCACCGATTCAATCTTGACGGAGTCACCCACGAGCGCCGCTACCAGATCGATACACTGGAGGCACACTGCCCCTTCGATCTGCACACGCCCTGGACCTCAGAGGCCAAAGCCTGGTTCGGCCGGGAAGCCGCCACCCTGACCCGCTACACCCAAGTTCTCAATTAAAAGCCACCGGAGAAACATTATGACCCTTCGCATTCTGAAAACCCTGACACTGACCGCGCTGCTGTCGCTGTCCGCCATTTTTGCCCACGCCCAGGAGGAGCCGAAGAAGTTCACCCTGGCCTGGTCGATCTACGTCGGCTGGATGCCCTGGTACTACATCAACGAAACCGGCCTGATGGACAAGTGGGCCGAGAAGTACGGCATTGAAGTCGAGCTGGTACAGATCAACGACTACATTGAGCCGATCAATATGTACACCGCCGGGCGCTTCGATGGTGCCACCATGACCAACATGGATCTGCTGACCATTCCCGCCGCCTCCGGTGTCGACACCACGGCACTGATCACTGGCGATTACTCCAATGGCAACGACGCCGTCGTGCTCAAAGACCGGGACAGCCTGGAGGACATCAAGGGCCTGGATGTGTACCTGCTGGAGCTGTCAGTTTCCCATTACGCGCTGGCACGCGCCCTGGAATCGGTGGGTCTGACCGAGCGCGACATCAATGTCATCAACACCTCCGATGCGGATATCGCCAGCGCTTTCAACGACCCGGCAGTGCAGGCCAGTACCCTCTGGAACCCGCAACTGGCCGAAGTGATGAAGCACCCGCAAGCCAACAAGGTGTTTGACTCGACCCAGATTCCCGGTGAAATTCTGGACATCATGGCAGTCCGCACCGAAACCCTGGAAGCCAACCCCGAGCTGGGTAAAGCGGTCACCGGTGCCTGGTTTGAAGCCATGGCGATCATGAATTCCGATACGCCGGAAGGTCGCGCCGCCAAGCAGATGATGGCCGAAGCGTCCGGCACTGATCTGGCCGGCTATCAGCTGCAACTCGATGCCACCGAGCTGTTCTACACCCCGCAGCAGAAGCTGGCGTTTGCCACCAGCGAGCAACTGGCCGAAACCATGTCGTTCGTCACCGAGTTCTCCTTCCGCCACGGACTGCTGGGCGATGGGGCCCCGTCAGCCGATTACATTGGCATTGAATTGCCCAATGGCGACATCTGGGGTAACGAGAACAATGTAAAAATGCGTTTCAACAACGAGTTTGTCGAGATGGCAGCGGAAGGAAAACTGTAAAGGTAAGCGGAAGCGGTAAAGGATGAGCCCCAAGACGGCACTGACCCGGAAGGTCAGTGCCGTACCCGGTAGCCATCGAGCAACGTATTCACATCTTCGAGCAATGGTTCCAGCGTCTGATCGTCCACATGCCGCTGGGCAAAAGTGCGCAAGCCCATGATCTGCACCTGAAGCAAACGCGCCAGCCGCTCACAATCGACATCCCCACGCAGTTCGCCCTCGCGCTGGGCGCGCTTGAGCAAGTCCTCGAAGATCTCCTCAATGTCGGTCAACAGCTCATTGACCCGGGTTCCCAAAGGCTCATCCTCCTCGGTCACCTCCAGTAGCGTTTTTACAATCATGCAGGCACGCGCGGGCGGTTCAGACGCCGGAGAGTCCCCGATGACCATGTGGCGCAAAAAAGCCTGCAGGGCATTCATGGGGGATTGGGCCGCCTTGAGCTGCTCGTCCAGCTGTTTCAGTAAGTCCGAGGCGTAGACATCCAGCGCCTCCAGAAACAGGGACTGTTTACTGCCAAAGGCGGCGTAGAGACTCCCGGGGCGCATATCCAGCGCCAGCTCCAACTGCTTGAGCGAGGTACCGTGATAGCCCCGGGCCCAGAACAGCGATACCGCTTTGTCGAGAGCGGTCTTGCGGTCGTATTTGGCGGCTCTTGGCATGGTGCTTACCTCGGGTGTTCAGGGGCGTGGTCAGTGGCGTGAACACCATTTGACCACAGTTCAGGCCGCTTCTCAAAAGTAAAACCCGGGTCAGGGGTAAAACCCGAACAACTGGGATACACTGGCCCCATGAGCACTTCCATTCCCGCGACGCGCTATTCATCGAGTCCTCTGCGCCACCTCGCCTGGCTGCTGAGCGCACCACCGCTCTGGCAGGAGGCCTGGCGCTGGCACTTGTCACCTCACGAACAGGACCGCATCCGCATGACGCTGGACCATTGGGCCGCCCATCCTGAAGCGGGCCCGGCGTTCCTCAGTGACACACCGCCGCCGCGCCTGGGGCTGTATTTTGAACGCCTGTACGACTGCCTGATGACCGAGCTGTTGGGGTGGGAAAAAGTGATCAACAATCTGCCGATTCGGGGGCAGGGACGAACCCTGGGCGAGCTGGATTTTATTTTTCGTAACCCCGATACCGGCGAGCTTGAGCACCACGAAATTGCCGTGAAGTTCTACCTGGGCCATCCGGCCCCCGATGGCATTGAGCCACTCTGGTACGGTCCCAACGCCCGGGACCGACTGGACCTGAAAACCCGCCACCTGCGCGAGCACCAGAGCCGATTGACCCNCCGCCCGGAAACCACAGAAGCCCTGCGGGCGCTCGGCATCGACACGCCCCGCACCGCCCGGGTCATCATGCCCGGCTACCTGTTCTATCCCTGGCAGGAGGACTACCCCGCGCCGGTCCAGGCCNCACCAGATCATTTGCGCGGGCACTGGTTGTATCTGGAAGACATCGAACAGGTGGACACCCGNCACTGGGTGCCACTGAAAAAANCCCACTGGCTCGGGCCCTGGATGCAGACCTCNACTCCCGNCGTCNAGGCCACCCANGCCACACTCGCGCAGATTCACGAGAGAGCAACCCCNCGCCTGTTTTCCGCCTTGGCACCCGACCCGGAATCCGGCTACTGGGTCGAGCGCGACCGCTTTTTTGTCATGCCCNGCGCTTGGCCCGACAGAGCCTGAAATCTCTCAATCACGGCTCGTGCATAAACCGCAGAAATTCCCGGTAGTCATTGACCTCATTGGTTGACCCTGACGTGAACCGGATCANCTGACCCGGCTGGCGCTGAGCCAGTGCAAAGGCATCCAGCGGGTGAACCGTACCCAGTTTGGGATAGCCACCGATGGTCTGACGGTCTTTGAGNAAAATGATGGGCTGACCACTGGGAGGGACCTGAATGGCGCCAAAGGGAATGCCTTCGGAGACAATCCCTCCTTCGGTCGGATGCAGCCCNGGCCCGTCCAGGCGGACGCCCATGCGATCGCTCTGGGTGGATACCCGATACTCACTGGCGTAAAACCGGTTCATCTGCGCGTCGTCAAACAGGGCCCGCTGCTGGCCTTCCATCACTCGCACNGTCAGCGGTTCANCGTAGTCGGGAATANAGCGNGGCGGCACTCGGCGCAACATTCCGNGCTCACTAACGGCACAGGNCAAACNGTCNCCNTCCTGNAACGGGCGCCCCCGACCATCGAGCCCGCCCATCTGCTCGCGCACNACNGTCGCNACCGANCCGAACGCANGNGCGANCACAAACCCGCCGGCCACCGCCAGGTAGGCNCGAACACCACTGCGGGGAAATCCGAATTGCAGCCGATCGCCGGCCTTGACGTTATGGGTCTGCCAATTGGCCAATGCCACGCCATTACAGCTTGCCTGCAGGTCAGCNCCGGTCAGGGCAATGCGGATGGCTTTCTCTACTCTTAATTCCAGCCCCCCCAGTGTAATTTCCAGGGCAGCACTNTTGGGTGAATTATCCAGGAGCTTGTTGGCCCAGAGAAACGCCTGCTCATCCGCGGCCCCTCCGGGGGTCAGCCCCAGGTGCTGATAGCCAAACCGCCCCAGGTCCTGCAGCAGCGTCAGCATACCGGGCTTGATNACGGTCAGTCCGAAGGTGNGACGATCAGTCATCCAGCCACCCTCCCTGCGCNAGAAACTCGTCCCGGCTGATGGACACAAACCGCACCCGGTCGCCCGGTGCGACCGGGCATAAGTTGTCCCGGTCGGNGTCGAACATCTTGAGCGCGGTGCGCCCCAGNAGATTCCAGCCGCCCGGNGTACTGACCGGATACACTGCCGTCTGCCGGTCTGCCAGCGCCACTGAGCCGACCGGTACGCTCTTTCGGGGACTGTCCANNCGNGGCGTGGCCANCTCGTCCGCCACCTCGCCGAGATAGGCAAAGCCCGGCGCAAAACCAATGGTATACACCGTGTATTCACGGGCGGTATGNCGGCGAANNGCCTCGTCGATNGTAATCNGGTGANNNGCNGCCACNCGCTCCAGATCGGGNCCTACCGAGGGGTGGTAGTACACCGGAATCTCCACCAGANGNCCGGCNTGGGAAGGCGCCGTGAGTAGCTCGCTCAGTAACGACTCAATGAGGGGAGCGAGGCTATCAAACGATTCGTATCGCGGGTCAAAACCGACCAGCAAGGTGGTNTANGAGGGCACCAGATCTCGCACACGGCCGGTCAACCGNCTGGCGAGACAATCCGTGGCCGCACGAATCTTTGGCACCAGAGCGGGGTCAATACGATCACCAAAGCGCAGCAGGAGGCCGTCCGCTCCGGCGGGCTCTAGAGTCCAGTCCGCCAAAGGTCAGTTCTCCTGGTACCAGCCATCCAATGCATCACGAATACGCCGCACCGACCGCACCGAGTCGTCGTTATCTCCGTGCACACACAGGGTGGTGGCATCGAGGGTCAGCGTCTTTCCCTCCAGCGTCTGCACCTGGCCACTGGTAGCCAGGCTGAGCGCCTGGGCCACAATCACTTCGGGATCATTATGAACGGCTCCGGGCACAGACCGCGGCACCAGAAACCCCTGCTCATCGTAGGCCCGATCCGCAAACGCCTCAAACCACAGCCGCACCCCGAATTCATCGGCCACTGTCCCCACAGCTTCGTTATCGGCCGTGGCCAAAACCATCAAAGGCAAAGAGGCATCGTAGGTCGCCACCGCTTCCAGTACGGCACGCAGTACCGACTCATGGCGCATCATATCGTTGTACAGGGCGCCGTGGGGTTTGACATGGGAGAGCGCCATTCCGTGCACTTTGGCAATACCGGCAAGAGCGCCGATCTGATAGTGCACCAGGGCCACAATCTCCAGGGGACTGCACTGCATGCTGCGCCGCCCAAAGCCCTGCAGATCCGGGTAACTCGGGTGCGCGCCAATATCGACCCCGGCCCGCTTGGCCAACAGCACCGTGCGGGTCATGGTGACCGGATCCGAGGCGTGAAAGCCACAGGCGATATTGGCCAGATCCACCAGCGGCATGACGTCCTCATCCCGCCCCATGGTCCAGGGGCCAAAGCTCTCACCCATATCGCAGTTGAGCAGTAGCCGGTTGTGCGGCTGGCCGAATGTCATAGAGGCCTCTCCAAACATCAGTAGTTGCACGAGTTTACCCTAATGACCGGAATCGGTTCGAGGGCGTGTTGGGAAGCGGAGCGCCGGGGGCTCCTACCGCAACCACGTATATCGAATTGTCCTACAATAAGTGCTAGCATTCCTGCTGCATACAAACGGCATAAATAATAAAACGAGAGAATGGAGAACAACCGCATGAGATTCCTTGCGCGCGCCCTATCGCTATGCACATTGCTGCTGGCCGCTGGCTGTCAGCATACGGCGGAACCCCAATCCCCGGAATTCACATCCGAATCGGTCAAAAACCTGACCCAAAAAGTGGCCGACTGGCAGATCGAGCATTTCGAGGAGCAGGGCAAATACCGCGCCCTGCCCCAGGACCCACCGGACTGGGCCAACCGGGAGCAGTATCACGACCTGGAATGGCACAACGGTGCGCTCTACGCGGGCATGAACCAGTGGCGCAAAATCGCCGATGACCCCAAGTATACCGAGTGGTTGAAGATGATCGGCGAGCGCAACGACTGGGCCCTGCACCGGCGCCCCTACCATGCCGATGACCATGTGGTGGGCCAGTTCTACCTCGCCCTGTACGAAGACTTCAATGACCCGGCCATGCTGAACCCGGTGCGGTCCCAATTTGACTGGATACTGGAAAACCCGAAAACCGGTACCCTGGACTGGAATGCCGAAAACACACACGCACACGAGCGCTGGGGCTGGTGTGATGCCCTGTTTATGGCGCCCCCGGTGTGGGCCCGGCTGGCGAAAGTCACTGGAGAGGAAAAGTACCTGGATTTCATGCACCAGGAATACCTCGCCACCCATGACCTGCTCTGGAGCGAAGAGGATCAGCTGTTCTTTCGGGACTCCAGTTTCTTCGATCAGCGCGAGAAAAACGGCGAAAACATTTACTGGTCCAGAGGCAATGGCTGGGTATTCGCCGGCCTGGCGCTGATGATTCCCGATCTGCCTAGAGACTGGGAGCAACGGGATTTCTATCTCGAACTCTATAAAAAAATGGCTCGCAAGATCCGCTCCGTTCAGCGAGACGATGGTACCTGGTCCATGGGGCTGCTCGGCGACCCCGCGCAGTATCCGATCAAGGAAACCAGTGGCACCGCCTTTTTCACCTTTGGCCTGGCCTGGGGCATCAATGAAGGAATTCTCGATCGGGACACCTATCAACCGGTGGTACAGAGCGCCTGGCAGGCGCTGGCCGATGCGGTGACCGATGAAGGCCTGTTAGGGCATGTGCAACCGGTCGGCGCCGAACCGGGGGAGTCCTTCCCGGATTACACCGAAGTCTATGGCGTCGGTGCCTTTCTGGCCGCAGGCTCGGAAGTCTACAAGCTGCTTGAGTCACAGGAAACGGCCAACGATCAAGCCGCCAAGCCCACCATTCAGACCTTCATGCACAACAGCGGCTGGTGCTGGTTTCAGGACCCGCGCGCCATCATTCACGACGGGCAGTTGATCATCGGCGGGGTGGCAGG
>NZ_NZQP01000056.1:0-40421 GCF_002695945.1 Marinimicrobium sp.
ACGCGGAGTTCTACTGCTGCGCTCGGCCGTAGGGCGGATAAGCGAAGCGCATCCGCCGTTACACGGGGGGCGGAACGAAAGCGTGCTAGTTCCCGGAACGTTACGTTGGCACTGCGGAGGGAGGGTATACCCTCCCGCAGCACTCTAAGTGAAGTGCCGTCAATATTTAAGCAATACCATCAATGCAACTTCAACCGCGGTCGTAACCACCGATTGATTTTACCCGCCAGCATCAGCAAACCGGTCTTGATCAAACCGTGCACCGCCACCTGATGCATCCGGTACAGCGAGATATACACCACCCGCGCCATACGACCCTCAATAAACAGACTGCCCCGAGTGAGGTTGCCCATCAGGCTGCCTACGGTCGAGTAGTTCGCCAGGGAAATCAGCGAGCCGTGGTCTTTGTAGTGGTAGGTTTTCAGCGGCTTGTTGTGCAGGCAGGCGAGCAGGTTGTCGTAACAGGTATCCGCCATCTGATGGGCCGACTGCGCTCGTGGCGGCACTCGCTTGCCATCTTCCTGAATGAACTCGGCGCAATCACCAATGGCGAAAATCCGTTCGTCCCGCGTGGCCTGCAAATGCGGATTGACGGTCAACTGATTGATCCGGTTGGTTTCCAGACCGCCGATGTTGGCCATAAACTCCGGTACCTTGATGCCGGCGGCCCAGACCATCAGGTCCGCTTCAATGAAATCACCGTCTTTGGTGTGCAGGCCGTTATGCTCGGCTGAGGTCACCATCGTCTGAGTGCGCACCTTGACCCCGATGTTGGTCAGCTCGCGGGTGGCCGCGGCGGAAATGCGTTCGGGCAGGGCGGGCAGGATCCGTTCGCCGGCCTCCAGCAGGGTTACGTGCAGGTGCTCATTGGTGATGGCATCAAAGCCATAGTGGTGAAACTCTTTGACGGCATGATGCAGCTCCGCGGAGAGCTCCACGCCGGTTGCGCCGGCGCCCACAATGGCAATGCGTACTTCATCCGGTTCGTCGGGAACGCGCTGAATTCGCAAGAACCGGTTGAGCAACTTGTTGCGAAACCGGTGCGCCTGCTTGGCGCTGTCGAGAAAGATGCAGTGCTCTTTCACACCGTGAGTGCCGAAATCATTGGACACCGACCCCAGAGCCATCACCAGGTAATCGTAATCAATGCGGGTGGCGGGAATGTACTCCACACCTTCCTCGTCCAGAACCGGCGCCAGCACAACCTGGCGCTGCTCGCGATCGATGTCGGTCAGGGTGCCGATGCGAAAGTGAAAGCCTTTGGCGTACGCCTGGGCGCGGTAGCTGACCGCATCGTTGCCCTCATCCATGGTGCCCACCGCTATTTCATGCAGCAGCGGTTTCCATAGATGGGTGGTGTTGCGGTCCACCAGGGTAATATGGGCTTTCTTCTTTCGGCCCAGCTTGCGACCGAGCCTGGTGGCGAGTTCCAATCCGCCGGCGCCACCGCCGACCACAACAATTTTCTCCATGAAATGCCTCTCCTCAGTCCAGGTTGACCCAGCGGCTTTCGTCCGAGCTGGTGAAAAGCGCATCAATAATGCGCATATTGGCTTCCGCATCCCACAGCGGGGTAGGGGCCGGCGTGTCCTCCTGGATGCTCTGGCTGAAGGCGTCCACCATCAGCTGGTACTGATTGGGTTCTGGAAAGCTGAAGGTCTGCTTTTCCCCACTGATAACCAGGGTAACCCGGTTCTCATCGCCGGGTTCGGGGTTGAACGGCTTCTCCAGGCGGATCATGCCTTTCTCACCGTGGATTTCCGCCCACTGCGTAGCCTCGGTTTTGGTGGTGACGGTAAAGGTGGCGGTGCCGTCGGGGAACTCCATGATGGCCGAGGTCAGGCAGTCCACCTCGTAGCCAGCCAGTGGCTGCACGCTGCCGACCACACGCACCGGCTCTGCGCCGTAGACATGCCGGGCGGAGGAGATGCCGTAGCAGCCAATGTCCATCAGCCCGCCACCACCGATGTCCGGCAGGTTGCGGATGTTCTCATCGTCCCGGTTATTGTAGGCAAAGAAGGCGGTGTAAGTCCTTACTTGCCCCAGGTCCCCGCGCTCCAGCCATTCGCGCACATGCTGCCACTGGGGGTGGAAGCGGTACATGAAGGCTTCCATCAGCTTCTGCTTGGGGTGGGCCTTGGCCGCGGCCTTGAGCGCCTGCAGGTCTTTGACGTCCAGGCTGATGGGCTTTTCACACAGTACGTGCTTGCCCGCTTCCAGCGCCTGAATCGACAGCGGCACATGCAAGTGGTTGGGCAGGGGGTTGTAGATGGCGTCGATATTTGGGTCCGCCAGCAGGGCTTCGTAGCTGCCGTGGGCCACGGGAATGCCCAGCTCGTCGGCAAAGGCGCGGGCACTGTCTTCGGAGCGCGAGCCCACGGCGACCACTTCACCTCGCTCGGAGGCCTGAATGGCGGGAATGACTTTCTTGCGACCAATATTGGCGGTGCTGAGCACCCCCCAGCGAATCTTGTTCATGGCAAGCTCCCTAGCGTTGTGGGGACAGGATCAGTAGGCCGTTAGTGTACACCAGGGGGCAAAAAAGGCTTCAACTTTGCAGCCTCACCGCCGACAGCCTTATCAGGGCCGGCACGGTGGTACCTGAAGTCCTGTGCTAGAGTCCAAGAGGGGCGGTGGTGCCCGTGACGAACGAGACAACGACTTTGAAAACTGCGGGAATATCCCCGGCCAGGGGTGTTGGTTTTCATACCAGAAAATTTGGGGCGAGTGAAAAGGAATAACAACAGCCCGGAATCTTGGGATCAGACTATGTTTTTACGTGCGTTAAATATCGGCCCGCGACTGGCCGCTGGCTTTGGAGTCATGCTCTTTTTATTAATTGGTCTGGGGCTCTTCGCTTTGTATGAAATGGCCCGGATGGACGAAATTTCCTCTGAGATCAACGACGAATGGATGCCCGCGGTACGTGCGGTAGGGGACCTCGGGACCAGTATTATGCGCTACCGGGTGTTTACCCTAAGGACTGCCGCGGATGAAGACCCGGTGATGGTTGAGCAGAACATCGAGCGCATGCAGGCGGTGAAGGCGGATGTCCGTGCCAATCAGAAGCGCTTTGAGCAGGTGATCAATAGTCCCGAGGTGCAAGCGGCTTATGACCGATACGTGGACGCTCAATCCGAGTACTTCGAGAACGCTGATATTCTCGTCGACTTTGTCCAGCAGGGGGATTTCGGTTCGGCGATGGGGATCGTCAATATAGCCTTGGGCGGCCCGGCCGATCGAATGGCTGACGCATTGTTGGAGTTGTCAGATATCAATCAGGAAGGCTCTCGTCTAGCGGATGAACGAGGTGCCACGGTTTTTGCGGCAGCAAAACTGGCGGTGATTGTGGCCATTGTGGTTGCGGTGCTGCTCGGTATCGGGCTGGCGGTATTCCTTGCCCGCAGTATCGTTCAACCGTTGGGCCAGGCGCTGGATAATGCCGAGACGATCGCCGGTGGTGATCTCAGCCAATCCATTGAGGTTAAAGGCAATGACGAACCGGCCCGCCTGCTCAATTCGCTGGCGGTCATGCGGGAGAACCTGCGCAGTGCCATCAGTCAGATCTCAAACTCCTCCACCCAATTGGCCTCGGCAACTGAGGAGTTGAGTTCGGTGGCAGAAGACTCCTCGCGCAGCCTGCAGGAGCAGACCGACGAGATTCAGCAGGCGGCCAGTGCGGTTACCGAGATGACCGCGGCGGTAGAAGAAGTGGCTCGCAATGCCACTGAAACGTCGGAGTCGTCCGGTGAATCCGCCAGTGCCACCAAAGATGGGCTGGCTAAAGTGCGCGAGACCCGAAAATCCATCCAGTTTATGACCGATGAAATCGACAAGACCTCGGAGTCGGTCAATGGCTTGGCCGAACAGGCCAATGACATCGGTAAAGTGATGGATGTGATTCTGGCCATAGCCGAGCAGACCAACCTGCTGGCCCTGAATGCGGCGATTGAAGCGGCGCGGGCCGGGGAAGCCGGTCGCGGTTTTGCTGTGGTGGCGGACGAAGTACGCGCTCTGGCGCACCGAACTCAGACTTCCACCAAGGAAATCGAGACCATCATCAACAACATTCAGAGCGGTACCAAGGATGCGGTGTCTTCCATGGAACTGAGCAGCACCCGCGCCACGGAGACCCTGGCGGTGGCCAAGGCCGCCGGCGAGGCGCTGGAGCGAATTGCCGAGGGCATCGACGATATCAACGAGCGCAACCAGGTCATTGCCAGCGCTTCGGAAGAGCAGGCCAGCGTGGCGCGGGAAGTGGACCGCAATCTGGTCAAGATCAGCGACATCGCCACCCAGTCGGCGGCGGGCGCGAATCAGACCAGTGCGTCGGCCGAAGAGCTTTCCAAACTGGCGGTGGAGCTCAATACGCTGGTCAGCCGGTTCCAGCTGTAAGCGTGTTGCGGTGGGCTTTCGGGCCCACCGCGCTCGCCCCCGATTTTTTTTGCCCGCCTTTGAATCCAGACCCGCCATTGCCCTCGTCTTGATTGGTAACCCAGCGCCTCGCTGGACGCGCTAGAATGACTGATACGAGGAAATGGACCATGAAACATCTGACTCTGAATCACCTGTTGCGCATTGCGGCCGTAGCGCTGCTCGCCTTTGGCTTGATCAGTGGGGCTGTGCCCGCTTTAGCGGAAACCGCCAATTGGCAGCAACATATGCCCGAGCATATTCCCGGGGGCGATGCGGCGGCCCTGATCATTCCGGTTGTTGCCATCCTGATGGTGTTTGGCGCTCCAGCGCTGGCGGTGATTCTGATTGCCCTGTTCGTCTTCCGCCACCGGGAGCGGCGCCAGCAACTGCTCAACGAACGTATCCAGAAGTTTCTGGAGGCTGGCCAGCCGGTGCCGGAGAACCTGATGGAGGACGCGCTGCCAAGCCCGGTCCGCAACCTGAACCAGGGGTTGGTACTGCTGGGGGCGGGTATCGGTCTGACGGTGTTCCTGACCCTGATGACCGGTTTCGCTATTGGCAGCATCGGGCTGATCCTGGTGGGCATGGGCCTGGCCAAGATCCTGATCTGGAAACTCGCTGAGCGTCAGGCGCAGTAATGATCCCTAATCCTGAGCCTCTGTCTGACGCGGGCCTGATTGCCCGCGTCATGACCCAGCAGGACCAGCACGCCTTCCGGCAGTTGGTCCTGCGCTATCAGTCGCCGGTACGCCGTTGGGCCCGGCGCCTGTGCAATGGAGACGAGGCCGCGGCCGACGATCTGGCTCAAGAGGTGTTCATCAAGGTCTACCGCTCGCTGCACAGCTTTCGGGGCGAAGCGCGTTTTTCCACCTGGCTGTATCGCATTGCGTTCAATCTGGCGGCCAGCCAGAAGCGGCTGGCGCGGGAGCGCTGGACCAAGGTTGACCTGGAGGACGCCACGCCTGAGCTGGACAGTCATCAGGTGCAGGCGGGGCATGCCGGCTCCCTGGACGCCCGGCGCGACCTGGAAGCGGCCATGGCCCGATTGAGCCAGCCCCAACAGTGGGCCCTGCGCCTGAGCCTGGAGGAAGAGCTCACGCAGGAAGAGGTGGCCGAGGTGATGGGCATTCCCCTTGGTACCGTTAAAACCCACCTGCTCCGTGGTAAAAAGGCCCTGAGAACCCATCTGTCATCCTGGCAGGAGACGGCACAATGAAATCCGATATTCCCAACGACGAGCGCGAACTGGACGCCTGGCTGAGCCAGACGCTGCAGCGTAACAGCGACCACATTGACGACGCCGGTTTTACCGATGCGGTGATGCACCGCCTGCCAGTGCGCCGCGCGGGGCGTTTGTCCAGAGTCCTCTGGGTGCTGTTGATGGCGGGACTGGCCGGTCTGCTGGCGCTGGTACTGATTCCCGCCCCAACCTGGGCCTATGCGCTGGCGGGGGCGATGCTGGCAACGCCGTTGACGGTCGTGATTCAGGTGGGGCTGCTGGCGACGGCGGTGTTGGTGGCCGGCGCCAGCTACTGGGTCTGGCAGGAGGATTGATCGTTTGGCGATAGCCCCTCATTCGCGTTAGAATTGGCGCCACTCCTCGGGGAGGTCATGTACCTGAGACGCTCTGACCACAGAGCGGACCCGTTGAACCTGATCCGGTTAATGCCGGCGTAGGGATAGGAAGAGGAACCAGCGCCCTCGAAATAGTCGTAGGGTGCCGCAGGCCAGCCCCTTGGCCCGCCACAATAAATAGCGTTCCAGCACACTCCCGCTCGCATACCGGGTCTCCACTTAAACGTTGTTTTGGAGACTCTGCCCATGAACCCGACACGCTTTTCGCTTTCCGCTTTGACGGCCGCGCTTTTGACGGTCAGCACTCAGGCACAGGATGTGGCCCAGATCGATGAAGAAATTCTGGTCACCGCCGATTTTCGCCAGTCCGGCCTTCTTGACCTAGCCGCCAGCGCCTCGGTCATTGATGCCGAAACCATCCGCCAGCGCGGCGCCGACCACCTGTCCCAGGTGCTGAATACCGCGCCCAACGTCAACTTTTCCGCCGGCACCTCCCGGGCCCGTTTCTTCCAGATTCGCGGTATCGGCGAGCGCAGCCAGTTCGTCGAGCCGGTCAACCCGTCGGTTGGCCTGATCATCGACGGTATTGATATGACCGGCATTGGCGCCGGCGCCACCACCCTGGATATCCAGCAGGTCGAAGTGCTGAGGGGGCCTCAGGGCACGCTCTACGGCGCCAACGCCATGGCCGGCCTGATCAATATGGTCTCGGGCACGCCCACTGAATCATTCGAAGGTACGGCCAGCCTCGGGTTGGCCGAGTACAACACCCACACTGCCAGCGGCGTCATCAGCGGCCCGGTATCGGACACGCTCAGCTATCGCCTTGCGGCGGGCACCACCCTCAGTGATGGCTATCAGGAAAACGCCTTTCTCGGCACCGACGACAATGCCGATATCGATGAGCAGACCCTGCGGGGCAAACTGCGTTGGCAGCCCCGCGCCGACCTCACGGTCGACCTGACTGCCTTCTATGTCGATGTCGACAACGGTTACGACGGCTTCTCCCTGGACAACACCCGCACCACTCTGTCGGACCAGCCGGGCCACGACCGCCAGGAGAGCACCGCCGGTTCGGTGCGCCTGCAGTGGCAGGCTACCGAGGCGTTTGATGTGGAGGCGCTGGTCAGTCACGCCCAGTCCGATCTCGAATATGGCTACGATGAGGACTGGGCCTACGAAGATATCTGTGTCGACTTCGAGTGTGTTTTCGACGGCTACAACTCCTTTGATAACTACCTGCGGGACAACGACAATACCAGCGTCGACCTGCGCCTGGTATCGCGCAATGCAGAGGATGAGCTGGGCTGGGTGGTCGGTACTTACTACCGGGACCAGAGTGAGGACTTACGCCGGGAGTACACCTACCTGGAAGAGGATTTCCGAAGTGCCTTCAGTACCGAGAACACCGCGCTCTACGGTCAGTTGGATATTCCCCTGGCCGAGCGCCTGACCCTGAAAGCCGGCCTGCGCCACGAAACCCGCGATGCCGACTACGCTGACAGTGACGGCGCCGTATTCAGTCCCTCGGAAGACATGTGGGGCGGCAAGCTGGCTCTGGAATATCGGGATGAAGCGGATAACCTGTGGTACGCCCTGGCCTCGCGCGGCTTCAAGGCCGGTGGCTTCAACAGCAGTCAGACGCTGGCGGCGAATGAGCGGGAGTTTGACACCGAAACCCTATGGAATTACGAAGCGGGCTGGAAGGGCGAAGCACTCGACGGTGCCCTGCAGACCCGTGTGGCGGTGTTTTATCAGGACCGGGACGATGTGCAGACCAAGCAGTCCCGGGTGGTTCCGGACGAGGGCGATGACTGTCCCTGCAGCTTTATCGACTACACCACCAACGCTGCGGCGGGCAGTGCCCGAGGCCTTGAGCTTGAAGCCAATGCCCGGCTCAACCGTATGACCGAGGTGTTTGCCAGCGTGGGCTTACTCGATAGCGAATTTGACGACTTCCAGAGCTTCGCGCACGTCGGCGCAAACGAAGAGACTGGTGAGCCGGAGGATCTGAGCGGCCGCGATCTGCCTCATGCCCCGAGCTATCAATTCGCGGTGGGTGCGCTGTTTAACCTGACGGAGCACTGGTATGCTCGCGTGGAGTTGGAGGGCAAAGATGAGTTTTATTTCTCCAGCCGCCACGAGGAGCAGTCCGATGCGTATGAATTATTGAATGGCCGGATCGGTTATCGTGCCGATAGTTGGGAGGTGGCGCTCTGGGGCCGCAACCTGACCGATGAGGACGTCAAAACCCGGGGCTTCGGCGCCTTCGGTAACGACCCTCGAGATGGTTATGAAACCAAGCCCTATTATCAGTTCGGCGAGCCGCGCGTTGTGGGGGTTGATTTTAATCTGCGGTTCTAGGCGGGCTTTTTTAGGTTCGGGGGCGTCGGTGTCAGGAACCTTGACTCAAGACACGCCGTACATACGTCCCTGTAGGCTCGGATCGCGGGTCCCCCGCTCTACGGTCTTGAGTCAAGGTTCCTGACACCGACTTAGCGTAACGTTCATGCAACGCAATCAAGTTGGACGGTTAAGGTTTAAAGAAGTGTAATACGTTCGGCGAAGTGGTAATCCGGTACACGCCCCCAAGACCGTAGAGCGGGGGACCCGCGATCCGAGCCCCCAGGGATGGGTTCACGGCGTGTCTTGGGGGCGTGTACCGGATTACCACGCCCCCAACAGCTCACCGAAAGCCACCCAGTTAAAGAGAGGCAACACCATGAAACTCTCCGTAGAAATCAGCATGTACCCGTTTAATGGCGACTACATTCCGCCCATCAAAGGGTTTATCGACTGGCTCAACCAGCAGGAAGGCATTCTGATTCAGA
This sequence comes from Marinimicrobium sp., assembly GCF_002695945.1. NCBI lineage: Bacteria > Pseudomonadati > Pseudomonadota > Gammaproteobacteria > Cellvibrionales > Cellvibrionaceae > Marinimicrobium > Marinimicrobium sp. Next base: position 8,823 of record NZ_NZQP01000056.1, read on the forward strand.
CCGTGCCCACCTGCACCATCATCACCGGCGACTACGACCGCGTCATGGACATCCTGCGTGATGGCATGAAATACAGTTACGAAAAGTATGGCAAAGCCGTATTCGTCACCAAATTTCTGCCCAATTATGAAGCCCTGAACTGATGGAAACCCTGAGTTGATGAACGACATCACCCAACAATTGGCCGACACCTGGTCCCAGTGGCTCGGCTGGGAGCTGGTCGCGGTAACGCTTGCGCTGGCCTACCTGGTATTAGCCGTGCGTCAGAACGCCCTGTGCTGGTACGCGGGCTTTCTGAGCACCGCCATCTACACCGCGCTCTACTGGAACGTCAGCCTGCTGATGGAGTCCGGGCTCAACGTCTACTACATGGCCATGGCCGTTTACGGTTGGTGGCAATGGCGTCACGGTGGTCGGGGTGATACCGAACTGCCGGTGCAGACCTGGCGCTGGCGAACCCACCTGCTGGTGATCGGGGGCATTGTGCTGGTCAGCCTGGCCTCCGGTACCTGGTTGACGATGTTCACCCAGGCCGCCTGGCCCTATCTGGACTCCTTCACCACCTGGGCCGCCGTGGTGACCACCTATATGGTGGCCCGAAAGGTTCTGGAAAACTGGCTTTACTGGATGGTGATCAACAGCCTGCAAATGATCATCCTCTGGGAGCGCAGCTTGTACCTGACCGCACTGTTGATGGCGCTGTATCTGATCATCTCGGTCTTTGGTTGGCTAAGCTGGGTTCGTGACTATCGCGGCCAGAGCAGTGATCGCGCCGAGGAAGCGGCCTGTGCCTGACGCGTTTACTCGCCTCGAAACCGCCCTCGCCACCTGGCGGGAGTGGCCGCTGCCGATCACTGACGCTCCCCGCGTGCTCGGTCCCATTGAGGGCGGGCGCACCAATCGCAGCTTTCGCCTGCGAGCGCCGGGGCTCAACGATGACCTGCTGCTTCGCCTGAACAACCCCCGGGGCCCGCACCTTGGGATTGACCGGGCGCAGGAGGCCGCGATTCTTGACACCGTCGCCGAGGCGGGATTGACCCGGGGTGCCTGTTATTGGTCACCGCAGCGAGACTTCACGGTTTTTCCGCATATTGATGGGCGCACCTGGAGCGACGCTGATTTTCAGGACCCCCGGCAGCGTCGTCGGTTAATGGAGTGTCTGGGGGCGGCGCAGGTGCTGGCCCCGGGTACGCCCCGTCGTTCCTATACCGCTTACCTGGACCACTATTGGCAGCAATTGGAAAACGCGGGTGCGATTGACGCAGCACTGGCGTCGAGCTGGTGGCTCTTTCGGGAAACCCTGGTGGCGTTCGACCGGTCGGATTGGCCAGCAGTCCTGACCCATCATGATCTGATTCCCGAAAATGTCCTGGAGACCGGCGATCGTCTGTACCTGATCGATTGGGAGTATGCCGCCGTGGGACATCCGGATATTGATCGCTGGTGTATCGACCCCACACTGGTGCGGGAGCCCTTCGTTCACGAGTTGGCTAGGTGGACCAACGCGCTGTGGGAGCGGATCGTTACCCTGTCTGACGAGCACCGGACGGTCACCTGATGCGATTCTTCCGGGGCTCATCTGGCACTTTTTGGCGAAAGCGTGCAGCATACCCGGAGTCGCCGGGTGATTGTGGCCCTATTCCACGTAACGGTGGATGAGAGTAACGGCGAATGAGAGTGAGGTGAACGAAAGTGATGAACCAGTCCGTCCTGATCCAGTGCGCCGACCAGGCCCGCGATACGCGGGTAAACCCCAGCGATAACCGACACCTCAATCAGGTCAGCCACGCCCGGCGCCGGGTTCTGAAAGGTGGCCTGGGCCTGTTGGCCGGCCCCTTTGCGGCGTCCACCCTGCTCAGCGCCTGTGCCAGCCGGGAAGGCGCGCCCGCCGCTTTTCGGGACAGTCCGCGCCCGGCCATCGGGTTCAAGCCGGTGCCGGTGGCGAGTGATCCGGGTTACGACCGGGTGGATGTGCCCGAGGGCTACACGGCCCGACCCTTTTTCAGTTGGGGGGACCCAGTGGAAAGCGGGGCGCCCGAATGGCGTCCCGATGCGCAGAACACCTGGACCGAGCAGGCCCTGCAGTCCGGTCAGAACCACGACGGTATGCATTTTTTCCCTTTTCCGGATGCGCCCAATGAGCGCGGCCTGCTGGTGATCAACCACGAGTACATCAACGCGACGATTCACCCCGATGGCCCCACCGTCACCGAAGATGAACAAGGCCGGCGGGTAAGGCCGCTCAATGAAGTCCGCAAGGAGCAGGCGGGCCATGGGCTGAGCATTATCGAGCTGCGCAAAGATCCCCGGGGCGACTGGCAGCGCGTTTACCCCTCGCGCTATAACCGTCGCCTGACCGCATACACACCCATGACCCTCAGCGGCCCCTGCGCGGGTGCGGAGGCGATGAAAACTGCCGACGATCCGCAAGGGCGGGAAGTGCTGGGGACCCTGAACAACTGCTCCATGGGGGTGACCCCCTGGGGCACCTACCTGATTGCCGAGGAAAACTGGAAAAACTATTTCGTCAATCGCGACGCGGCGGATCATGCCCGTCGGCGTGAACACCATCGCTACGGCATTGCCGCCGGTCTCAACAGCCACTACAACTATTGGGAATCGGCCGATCCGCGCTTTGATGCGACCCCTCGGGCCGAGCAGCCCCACGGTGGCCATGTGAACGAACCCAACCGGTTTGGCTGGGTGGTGGAGGTGGATCCGTTTGACCCTGACTCCAGGCCGGTCAAGCGCACCGCGTTTGGTCGCATTGTGCGCGAAGGCTGCACCTGCGTTCAGCATCCGGATGGCATCCTCGCGTTTTATTCCGGCGATGATACCCGGGGCGAATACGTCTACAAGTTTGTGCCGGAAGGTCGCTTTGATGCCGATAACCCGAAGGCCAATCGGGATCTTCTGGACAAGGGTACCGTTTACGTCGCGGTCTATCACGAAGATGGCACCGGCGAGTGGCGCCCGCTGGTCTGGGGGGCGCCGGGCCTCACCGAAACAGATGGCTTCCGCGATCAGGCCGATGTGCTGATCAACTTGCGCAGTGCGGCCGATGCGGTGGGCGCAACCCCAATGGATCGCCCAGAGTGGACCGCGGTGAACCCCTTTACCCGCGATGGCTACGTGACCCTGACCAATAACACCGATCGGGGTGTCGATCCGAACGAGCCGGTCGACGCCGCCAACCCGCGCCCGGAAAACCATCACGGCCAGATATTGCGCTGGCGGGAGGACAACCGGCATCCGGCGGCCACCGCCTTTCACTGGGAGCTGTTTTTGCTCGCTGGCGAGCAGCCCCCGGCCGACGAAAGCTGGCAAACCGATCACCAATACGGCACCATCAAGGGGGATATTTTTGCCAGCCCTGATGGCCTATGGTTTGATCCTGAGGGGCGCCTCTGGATTCAGACTGACTTCAGTGACGGCAAGTCGGTTTACGATGCCATGGGCACCAATCAGATGCTCTGNGCCGATCCGGTGACCCGGGAGGTGCGTCGTTTTCTGACCGGCCCGTCCGGCTGCGAAATCACCGGTATTACCGCGACGCCGGATGGCACCGCGATGTGGATCAATGTTCAACACCCGGGCATCAGCTACCCGGCCAGCGATGGCAAAACCCGGCCGCGTTCCACCACGGTACTGATCACCAAAAACGACGGTGGCGTGATCGGCACCTGACCGCTCAAGGCTGGCAGGTCATGTGGCGTAAACGGTTGGCGATCCGTCAATAGAGAGACTGTTGATGAACCTTGGCGCAAGTTCTTCAGTTATCACCGTAGTGGCCACGGCGGTCGTGGTGGCCCTGGGGGTGGTGTTTCATTACGAAGTGATCCAGTGGCTCAACCGCTGGCATATCGACCGACACCGACGCTTTGGTCGCAACCACCGGACCCGCCCGGTCGTGCTGCTCACCATGTTTGTTCTGCTGTTCGCCCATGTGGTTGAAATCTGGATGTTCGGTTTTGTGTTCTGGTTGCTGTTGGGTTTGGATGGCTACGGAGTGATTCAGGGCTACAGNGAGNTGACGCTGCTCGANTGCGTNTANTTTTCGGCCGCGAATTACACCACNGTGGGGTGGGGCGACTTGTCGGCCGCCGGAGATATACGNTTTCTCGCCGGTACCGAGGCTCTGGTGGGTTTTATGATGATCACCTGGTCCGCGTCGTTCAGCTACCTGGTGATGAATCGGGCCTGGGGTGGCGATTAGGGGACACGCTGGGTCGCGTAGGGCGGATAAGCCGAAGGCGCATCCGCCGTAACTCAACCTACGCAAACTGCACGACCAACAACACCAACAGAATCAACGACACACCCTGCCANAACAATACCGGGTTNCGCTCAATCAANGGCGGTNGCGATTTTCGANCGAACGCGGGGTTGGGGTTGTTNAGATCATANATAAACTCGGATAGCTCGGTGTAGCGCTTGTGCGGACTGATCTGCGTGGCCTTGCGCAAGCATTCATCCACCCAGTCGGGAACCGANGGCCGGTGTTCCTGAGCACTGCGATAACGNAGTTTGTGNTGTTCNGCTCGGGTCCGGGTCCGGGCCACCTTGGGACCATAGGGGTGCTTGCCGGTCAGCATNTGATAGNCNANCACGGCCAGGGAATAGAGATCGCTGCGCNGGTCTCCCGGTTCGCCGAGAAAATATTCCGGGGCGGCGTACAGGGCCGCGCCGTAGATCACCCCGTCGCGGCTTCGTCCTTCACTGAGGCCCGCGACGCTGGCGGAGCCGAAATCAATAATNNTGACCGTTCCCTGAGNNTCNATCATNAGGTTNTCNGGNCGNAGNTCGCGGTGCACCATGGCCTGNCGATGCAACGCCTGCAGTCCGCTNNCNACCTGNTGCACGATATCCCGGACNNTGGCCANATCNGGANNNGGNTTATCTTTCAGCCACTGACTCAAGGTCTGGCCNTCAANATATTCCNNCGCAACGTACAGAAAGCCGCGTTCNTGCTCNCGCCGAGCGGCTTTAAGCAGGTGGNTGTGGTTAAACCGCCGCGCGATCCAGTCCTCCATTAAAAAGCGTTCGAGATAGTGNGGATTGTCTCTNCCTTCCATAGCCGGGACTTTGATGGCCACGGGGCCATTATTGAGGGTGTCCCGGGCGAGGTAGACATGACTGCGGCTGCTGATATAGAGCGAACGAAGAATCCGATACCCGTCAAAATCCGTACCCGCATCCAGAGCGGGGGGCAACGTCAGGAGCGAAGCCTGGCGGGAAAGCTCCCCCACGGTGGGGTCCGGCAGCGCTTCCACCCGGGCAATCTGAACGCTCAGATTATCCCGACTGCCGCGGGCCAATGCCTGCTCCACCAGGGTTCTGGCCGCGCCGTTGAGGTCATCCCGCTGGGCATCGATTACCTGCGTGATGTCCGAGGCGTCAAAAAACTCGTAGGCCCCATCGCTGGCAAGAATAAAGGTGTCACCGGGCTCAAGGTCGAGTTGGTGATAGTCGAAACGCAGATGAGGATGAACCCCCAACGCCGAGGTCAGGTAGTGGGTGTCGGCATCCACACAGTGGCGATGATCTTCCGTCAACGGTTCCAGCTGTTGATTCGCCAGTCGGTAAATGCGCGTGTCTCCCGCGTGCAACAGGTGGGCGTGACGGGCTTTGAAAATCAGCGTGCTGAAGGTGCAGATGTAACCTCTGTCCCGTTCAAACCGGTACGGGCTGTTGCGCGTCTGCGCGAACAGCCAGGCGTTGAGTGCCTGCAGTACCCGCTCCGCTGACTGCTTGACCGACCAGGCTTCCGGCGTGCAGTAATAATCTTCAATAAAACCACTGACCGCGGTTTCACTGGCGATCTGGCTGACGTCGCTGCTGCTGATGCCATCGGCAATGGCCAGCACCGCCCCTTTATGCCCCAGCGTGGCGCCGGTCGGTAACCGGGCGCCGACAAAATCCTGGTTCACGGATTTGTGGCCGGAATGCGTGTACTGGCCGATGCGAATGCGTAGAGGTTGAGTCATAAAGGTTGGGCCGTCGTGGTGAAACGACGGCCCGGGTCTCTACGGTTAAGCCAACCGACGAGCGGGGCTGGTGCGCACGTGAGTGTAATACAGGGGCAGGCCCACCAGCAGAAAGCCGCCGATCAGATTGCCCAGAACGGTGGGTAGTTCATTCCAGAGCAGATAATCGGCTATGGAAAAGTCTCCACCCATGATCAGACCAAACGGGAACAGAAACATGTTCACGATGGAGTGCTCAAAGCCCATGTAGAAAAACAGCATGATGGGCATCCACATGGCGGCCATTTTGCTGCCGGCGGAGGTGGAAATCATGGCGCCGACTACCCCCATGGAGACCATCCAGTTACACAGGATGCCGCGAATGAAAATGGTGATCCAGCCGGACAGGCCGTGCTCCTTGTAGCCGACGGTACGCGACTCACCAATCTGGGCCGCCTTGGCGGCAATCTCGCCACCATCAATGCTGAAGCCATAGGTCAGAATGAACGACATGCCCACTGCTACGGTCAGTGCCCCGGCAAAGTTGCCGAGGAATACCAGCCCCCAGTTGCGCAACACCTGATTGAGCGTTACACCGGGGCGTTTGTCCAGGTAAGCGAGGGGGACCAGCGTAAACACCCCGGTCAGCAGATCGAACTTCATCAGGTAGAGCATGATAAAGCCCACNGGGAAAAGNACCGCGCCGAGCAGCGGGGAGCCGGTATTGACCATGACAGTGATGGCAAACATGGCGGCCAGCGCCAGAATGGCGCCGGCCATAAAGGCGCGGATCAAGGTGTCCTTGTTGGACATGTACACTTTCTGTTCGCCGGAATCCACCATCTTGGTGACGAACTCACTCGGTTCGATATAGGCCATGAAGTTGTTTCTCCTGAATTGAGGCGGTGATGCTTGCGGTGCAAAGACGTGCTTCGCCAATTGGTAATCGGTGAGTTGCAACCGTCGTGCCACGCAGAAAACATCTGAAGAAAAGGTGGCGTTTTGTGCANAAGGAGCCGAATTTTGGCCTCCCCGAATGCGGTTGCTCCAACGGAGGGCGCTTTTTGTAATCCTGTGCTCAATNCTGGTTCATCGGAAAAGAGGCTTTGTGCACGGAAGCTGTGCGCTGANTGTTGCAAGAGCACCAATGCGGAGCGCTGCTCATGGTTGGGCGATAGAGGTGTATCCCGTTCAGACTGAGTTCAGAATCCCGGAGNCATACTGAACCCACTGTTTCGAATGACCGATCTGGAGGTGTTGAGTATGAAAACCCTATTGTCTGCTACGCTGGCTGGTCTGGTATTGATGGCTCCGGTGGCACTACATGCCGCTCCACCGCCTCATGCGGCGGCNTGGGAGCACAAAAAACACCATAAAGAGCGCGCGCGAGAAGCCCGTAAATGGGAGCGGGAGAGAGAGCGTGAAATGAGGAAGTGGCGCCGGGAGCGCAGACATGACGCGTATCACCATCGCCACGAAAACTATCGGGACGACGCGTATCGTTATCGCTCAAGAAGTCATGATCATCACGATCATCATCAGGAGCGCTCCAGCCTGAGAATCTACCTGGAACTTTGAGGGGTGACCGCTCAGTCCCTGAGCGAGTGAGACGCAAGGGGCGTTATTGATTGGAGGCCAGAGGCGTGACATTCGCGCTCTGGTCTTCCGTTCCTTCCAGCAACACTTCCGGCTTGCCCTTGCAGGCCTTGGCCANCNGGTCGCTGCGCTCGGCGAGNAACAGGCCAATGGCCTCNCTGTGNGCNTCGCTGATGCCNTCCACCGAGTTTTCGATCAACTGGGTGATATTGGCNGCCAGCTCCAGCATTTTGTCGTGCGCTTCCGCGGCTTTCTTATCGTCAAACATCTTGCCATCCCGATCACATTTCCAAACGGCGACTACAGCCATGGTTTTACCTCCTGGGTCATTACTGTTTTTTTATACAGTATGGATTGGGTCGCTCTTTGTCAACTCCCGATATTGACCAGAGCCAGGATCAGGCAGGTCAGAATCAGGGCCATCTGGGGCCAGGGGAGGAGTTGGCCTTGCCAGAGGGTGCGCCAGGGCGAGCGTGGCACTACGCCGGATAGGTGGGGAACGGCGGGTGCGCCTTTAGGCTTACCCGCCCTACGCGACCGGTGGGAGCGGCCGGACGTGAGGCGGAGGGAGTAAATCCAGGTGCCGGAGGCGGCCAGGGTGGTGAGCATCAGGCCGAACAGGAACCAGAGAAAGCGGGTGGGCTGGCCGCCGAAGGTGCCGAAGTGCAGTGGGTCGGCTGCCTCGGCGATACGTTGGTGCAGGCTGAGCTGTTCACCGTGCACACGACCCAGAGACTCGCCGGTGGTCGGGTCGATGAGCAGAGTGTTGGCCCGGGGGCGCACCAGCAGAGCCTTCTCTTGCCCCTGGAGAATCAACGGCTGGTTCTCGCCGGGGAACCAGAGGCTGTCCAACTGATATTCCGGCCAGGGCTTCAGGGCGCGCTCAATGGCGCGGTTGAGTGTGTCCGCATCCCGGGGCAAGGCATTGGCCTCGGGCAGCGGGCGCAGCTCGGCGCCCGCCGCCGGGGCTGCGCCGCCCCACTTTTCANCCAGATACCAGATGCCGGTGAGGCCGATCACCAGAANGAAGGGCAGGCTCCACAGGCCCAGCCACCGGTGCAGGTTGCCCCACCAGCGCCGGGGTGGGTCCCGGGGCTTCGGTGGTTTGAAAAAGCCGCGCCACCAGCGTTTGAAAATGGGGAAGGCGGAAATCATGGACAGCAGCAGCGGAAAGCTGAGCAGGGTCACTATGGTGAGTCCCCATTGCAGCGGCAGCATCAGGTGGCGGTGCGCCTCGCGCAGAAACCGGTGGGCGTTGTACCAGTTGGCATGGCCCTGCACTTCGGCAGTGTATGGATTGACGTAGATTCGCCGCCGTTCGCCGTCCTCGTTCACGGCAATCAGTTCCGCGGCCATGTAGTCGGGCAGGTTGAGATACATAAAGCTCGGCCGCCACCCGGGATACTCCTTGAGGGCGGCGGCGAGCAGGGTGCCGGGCGGTTGGCGCTCGGCACCCTCGCCACTTTCCGGGGCCTGCACGCGCAGGGCAGGGGTGAACAGCCAGTCCAGTTCGTAGGCGTAAACCGCGAGGGTGCCGGTCAAGCTGACGAAAAAAAACAACAGACTGAACTTCAGTCCCACCCAAGAGTGCAGGTTGAACCAGCGACGTCGCCCGCCGGTGCGGGCGCGTGGCGTGGGGGCTTCGGGAGACACCTCAGAACTCGCGGCTCAGGGTGACCGTGACCCGGCGGGGTTCCCCGGGGAAATGGCCGGTGCGGGTAATGAAGCCGCTCTCCGCGTAGGTTTTGTCGAACAGGTTGCGCAGGTTGATCTGCAGCTTCCAGGCATCAAACTGGCTTTGCCAGCTCGCGTCGAACACCGTGTAGTCGTTCACCGGGTCACCCTGGATACCGATCTGCTCACCTTTATACTCGGCTCCGAACGCGATGGCGGAGTTGAGGCTCAGGAAATCGTACCGGGTCCAGAGACCGGCCTGATGATCCGGGGTATTGGCAAAGTCGTCGCCAGTGGCGTTGGTGATGCCACTGGTCGCTTCAATGACCTTCACATCGTTGAAGCCGTAGTTGAAGGTCAGGGTCCACTGGGGCAGCAGGTCCGCACTCAGGTCCAGCTCGGCGCCGCGGCTGCGCACCCGGCCGACGGGGATCAGATCGTCAATACCGTCGTTGTCGACATCGCCGGCCGGGTCGGCCTGCAGCACATTGCGCCGTTCGATTTCGTAGGCGGCGAGGTTGAGGCGGGCGCGGCCTTCAAACAGCTCCAGCTTGGCACCCACTTCAAACTGCTCGCTTTCCTCGGGCTCGAAGGGGCCGCCCGCTCTCGGGTCCTGACTGCCCGCCGATTGGGGGACGAAGCCTTCGCTGATGCTGGCGTACAGGTTGACGGAGCGGTTCAGGTGGTAGACACCGCCGACGCGGTAGGTCAGGGCCTCATCACTGTCTTTTTCGACACTGTCGCCATCGCTCTCAAACTGGGTAAAACGCAGGCTGGCCAAAAGGTCCCACTGCTCAGACAGTCGCATTAGATCCTGCACATAGACGCCAGTCTGCATCTGTTCGCTTTTGCGAGGGGTTTCCCAGGGGTTGTCGTCCAGGCCGTATTGGGCCCGTGACGTCTGGCCGTAGACCGGGTCGTACAGGCTGAGTGGGGGCACCACGCCGCCGTCCTCGATCGGTGCGCCGCGCTTGGCTTTGAAGTCGTCCTGTTGGTCGAAGATTTCCGCACCCACCAGGAATTCGTGTTCGACATTACCGGTGTCAAACGCGGTAATCAGATTGGCGTAGGCCGACAGTCCCTCATTGTTGCGCACCTGATCCCGGAACTGGCGCTTCATCATGTCGCGGGTGCCGTCTCCATTGGAGTCATACAGGCCCCGGGGTTCATGGTAGTTCTGCTTTTCCTGGTTGTCGTAGTAGCGGGCGGCCAGGTCGATGCTCAGGTTATCGCTGAAGGCGTGCTGCAGTCGGCTGTAGAGGATATCCGCTTCCAGAGAGAGGAAGTCGGTGACCTCATTGTGGTTCCAGCTTGTATCCACCAGAAATTCACCGTCCTGATCAATGGGAACCCCCCGAAGGCGATTGCCCCCCAGGGTCTGGTCCACGAAGGAGTATTTGAACAGAGCCCGGGTGTTGCCCGAAGGTTCCCACACCAATCCCAGATCGCCCTGATCGTTCTCATTGGTGGTGTTGTTGCGGAACGGCTCCTCGGTTTCCTTGAGCATGGCCACCCGATAACCGAGGTCGCTGCCGTCAAAAGCACCGGTGGCCTCAACGTTGACGCCGGTCAGGTCGTAGTTTCCCGCGATGACTTGCGCGCGAGCGTAAGAGTCCAGCGAAGCCTGGCTGGTGTTGTAGTTGATCAGCCCGCCGGGCTGGCCCGCGCCGTAGACGGCGCCACTGGGTCCCTTGAGCACTTCCACCTGATCCACACCAAACAGGCGGGGAACGGAGAAGCCAGCATAGGGATCGCCGCGCAGACCGTCATAAAGGACTTCATCCTGGCGGAAGCCGCGAAAGCTCACGCCGGAGTAACTGAAGAAGTTGACGCCACTGATGCTGCGGTACAGATCCCGGGCATCCCGGGCCCCCTGGTCCTGGATCAGATCCTTGTTGAGAACCTGGACCGATGCGGGAACGCGGGTCAGATCCGCGGACAATCGCGTGGAAACCGACGACTCCGATACCTGGTACAGGGTTTGTGCCCGGCCGGTAACGATAAACTCCTCGGTGACTGCCGGGGCTTCCTGTGCCCAGCTCTGTCCGGCCGCCAGTAGCGCGACCGTCATAAGGGACTGTTTGAGCATGTTTGTGGACCTCCGCTTAATCAAGTTTTGCGAACAATAATACTTCTCGTTTAGTTTATCAATAATATGCGCCAACCGAGGATGGTTTTGGAGAGCGGAGGTGTGGTTGGACCACTAGGAGTGGATGCCGATCGATAGCGGGAGATGACGGAGTGGCCCGCCGCGCGAGAGGCGGCAGGCTCGTTCAGGTCGGATCAGGTGCGGGTGGCGCCAAAGCGCAAGTACATGGCCGGAACCACCAGCATATTCAGTGCGGTGGAGCTGAGCAGCCCCCATAGAATCACAATAGCCATGGGGGCCTGGATTTCACTGCCGGGTTCGCCGCCCGCGAGGGCCAGGGGCACCAGCGCGAGGGCCGTGGCCAGGGCGGTCATCAGAATGGGCACCAGGCGCTCTTCGGCCCCCTGGCGTACCGCCTGTTCCGGTGTGAGGCCTCCCTCGCGGATCAGGCGGCCGATGTGGTCGACCAGAATCACACCGTTGCGAGTGGCAATGCCGAACAGGGTGATGAACCCGATCAGCACCGCGACGGTGACAATTCCGCCGGCAAACCAGACGCCGGCCACGCCGCCGATCAGAGCCAGTGGCAGGTTGAGCATCACCAGCACCGCATCCCGGGTTCGGCCAAACGCCGCGACCAGCAGCAGGAAAATACCCGCGATCACCAAAGCGCCGAGCAGCAGTAAGCGGGTGCTCGCCGCCTCGGCGCTCTGGAACTGACCGCCATACTCCACCCGGTAGCCGGTGGGCAGCGTGACGTTGTCGGAGATGGCGGTTTCAATGTCCTCCACCACGCTGATCAGGTCCCGCTCGGCGACGTTTGCCATGATCACCAGGTTGCGCTGAACATTCTCCCGGCTGATGGTGTTGGGGCCGCGCTCACGTCGAATATCGGCCAGGGCGGCAAAGGGGACCTGAGCGCCCGAGGCCAGGGTGAGCTGGGTATTGCGCAGGGTATCCAGGTTCTCCTTGGCGCTCTGGGGCAGACGCACGACCAGATCAAAGCTCGCCTCTCCCTCCAGTAATCGTCCGACGGTGGTGCCATTGAAGGCGGTTTCCAGAGCCTCGGCGGCGTCGGTCATACTGAGGCCATAGTTGGCCAGGGCCGCCCGGTCGAAGCGTACGGTGACAAACGGGATCTGGCTCTGCTCGTCCATGGCCACATCGACCGCCCCGGGAATGCCACCCACAATGGACTCGATCTGCCCACCCAGGCGGCGTAGCTCCGAGAGGTCATCGCCAAAGAGCTTGATGGCGATATTGGCTCGAGTGCCCGAGAGCATATGGTCAATGCGGTGGGAGATGGGCTGGCCGATAATGACGTTGGTCCCGGGCAGTAGGGCGAATTCCTGACGGAGGGCCGCCAGCAGCTCCGCCTTGTCCCGCTCCCGCATGTCGAGCGAGACATCGATTTCCGAGGCGAATACCTGTTGGGCGTGAGGGTCCAGCTCCGCCCGGCCGGTGCGCCGGGCGGTGGCGACCACTTCCGGCTGCTCCAACAGAATCTTCTCTACTCGTTGGCCGATGTCATCGGAGGTTTCCAGGGAGGTGCCGGGCAGGGTCACCACGCTCAGGGTCAGGCTGCCTTCGTTGAACTCTGGCAAAAACCCCCGACCCGCGAGTGACAGTCCCAGCAGTGACGCCAGCAGCAATGCGAGGGCGCCGCCGATCACGACGCGCCAGCGGCGCAGAGACCACGCCAGCAGGGGACGGTATCCCGATTTCAGGGCGGCGATCAGACGGGTATCGTGATCCTGGGTTACCGTGCGACTGCCCGGCAGCCCGAGCAGACAGAGCACCGGGGTGACGGTGATCGCCACCAGCAGCGAGGCCGCCAGGGAAACGACGTAGGCCAGCCCCAGGGGTTCGAGTAGTCGACCCTCGACGCCACTGAGGAAAAATAATGGGAGAAAAACCAGAATGATGATCAGGGTGGCGAAAACGATGGAGCCCTCGATTTCCCGGGTCGCGTTCGAGACAACGCTCAGCGCCGACTGCTGTTGCGCCTCGGGACGATCGGCATTTTCCCTGAGCCTGCGGACAATGTTTTCCACCACGATAATGGCGTCGTCCACCAACGCGCCGAGCGCAATGGTCATACCCCCGAGGGTCATGGTATTGAGCGTGCCGCCGAACCAGCGAATGGACAGTACGGCCACCAACAACGACAGAGGAATGGCTACCAGGGCGATAGCGGTGGCCCGCACGCTGTAAAGAAACAGGAACATGATGGCCACCACCAGGATGGCGCCGTCCCGCAGCGCAGTGCTTAGGTTGTCGATGGAGACGGTAATGAAGTCCGCCTGGCGGAAAGCGTCGGTTTCGATCCGCATGCCCTCGGGCAGTGACTCCTGCAGCTCATCAATGACGCCATCCAGTCGGCGGGTCAGTTCGAGGGTGTTTGCCCCCGGCTGTTTCTGGATGCCCAACACCACACCCGCATCGCCTTTGTAGCTGCCGGTACCGCGTCGCGGTGCCGGGCCAGTCTGAACAATGGCCAGATCCCGCACCAGCACGGGCACATCATCCCGGGTGGTGACCACCGCCTGCTCAAGATCCTCAATGGTGCGGGCCCGGCCGATGCCCTGGATCAGGAATTCCTGCCGGTTCTCGGTCAGAAAACCGGCGGAGGCGTTGCGGGTGGCGTTGGCCACCGCCTGGCGCAGTCGGTCCAGCGTTACCCCATAGGCGGACAAACGCTCCGGAGAGGCGACGACCTGAAACTGGCGGGTTTCACCCCCGGTGGGGATGACTTCGGCCACTCCCGGTACGGCCAGCAGCCGGCGCCGGACCTGCCAGTCGGCGGCGGTTTTCAGGGCCATTTCATCGTGCTGCTCCGAGGTGAGCGCGATAAACAGAATCTCCCCCATGATGGAGGTGACCGGTGCCAGTACCGGTGGCGGCAGGTCCTGGGGCAGGGCCGCCGAGACATTCTGCAACCGCTCGGCGACGCGTTGGCGGGCGCGATAAATATCCGTGCCCCACTCAAATTCCACCGTCACCACACTGATGCCGACCCCGGTGCTGGAGCGGACCCGGCGGACGCCGCCGGCACCGTTCATGGCGGTCTCGATGGGAAAGGTCACCAGCCGCTCAACATCCTCGGGGGGCATGCCGTGGGCTTCCGTCACGATGGTGACCGAAGGGGCGGTCAGGTCGGGAAAGACATCCACCGGAGCCTTCAGGGCCGACCAGCCGCCCCAGACCATCAGTAGGCCCGCGGCGACCAGAACCAGCAACCGGTTGTTCAGGGACACGCGTATAATGCGATCAATCATGGAAAACTCCGGGGGTTAGTGGGCGTGGCCGTGACCGATTTCGCTACCGCCAGCCGACGCCAGCTTCACCAGGTAGGCCCCTTCGCTGACCACCCGGTCGTCAGCGCTCAGGCCTTGGCGAACTTCCACCCAGGCACCGTCGCGCAGGCCCAATTCCACCGGTTGACGCTCAAAGCTTTCACCATTGACTTGCACGTAGACCACGGAGCGGCCGTCATCGTCGATCACCGCACTGCGGGGAATCGCCAACCGCTCCACGGCAGATTCGGTGAATACATGGGCCGCCACTCGGGCGCCTAGTAGTGTGGGGCCGACCTCGGTGGGGTACTCCACGGTAACGCCTGCGGTGCGGGTGCGCGGGTCCACTGCGCTGTCGTGCCGCACAACGCGGGCGCCCTGCTGCGCATCCAACACCAGCGGGCCGTCGGGTCGATCAAGCCAGGCGCCGCTACTGTGGGCAAGCTCCCCGGCAAAGCGCTCCGGAACCCGGATGGCGAGCCAACGACGCTCCGGCGCGGCAATCCGGAACAGCGGATCACCGGCTTTGATAAAGGCACCGGGGCTGACATTGGTGGTGACCACCGCTCCGGCCACCGGCGCGCGCAGGGCGAGCCCCGCCTCGGCGTTGCCGGACTCATACTGCTCCACCCGGGCACGGGCGGCGCGGAATTCGGCGCGGGCAACATCAAGAGCCTCCCGGGCGTCCAGCATCCGCCGTTCGGGAATGGCTCCCTGGGCCAATAGGCCGGTAAGTCGTTCAAAGTCCCGCTCCGCCAGCGCCCGCCGGGAGCGGGCCTGTTCCAGCGCGACCATCAGGCTGCCGATATCGGACTGGTCACCCAGACGGGGAATCAGCACGCCCAGTGTGGTCCCTTGTGCAACGCGCTGACCCGGCTGAATCAATGGGGTGCTGGCAATATAACCGTCGGCCGGTGCCCGCACGGTGGCGTCTCCATCCGCCGGAGCGGTGACGGTGCCAAAGCCCGGAACCGAGCGTCGCAATGGTCGGGGTTGAACGGATACCGTCGCAAACGGGTTGTCCCACTGCTGTTCTTTCAGATACGCGATATCGCCTTCGGGATGATCGGGCAGACCCTGAATCGCCTCATTGTCTGTAAATACTCTGATCTCGCCCAGAGAGTGCCGGGCGGTCATATCCCCGTCAGCGACCTCAATCACAAGGTCGAAGTCACCGCTATCGCGGGGCGTGACGCTGGGCCGGAAGATGCCGCGACTGGTGGTTTCGTTCACCCGGAAGCGGGCGACGGTACGCCCGTCGCGCTGCAGCAATACATCCAGTCGCCCCTCCGTCAGTGGCATAAAATCACTCAATCGGGTGACGTGGGCCGCAAAGCGTGAGCTTTGTCCAGCCACCAGGGCGGGAAACTCCACAAACAGCTCGGTGTGTTCACTGAAATCGGTGTACACCAGCACTGGCGCATCATGCGCCTCATGGTCGGCGTGGTCTCCGTCGGGGCCGTGGTCATGGCCGTGTTCACCGGAGGGGGTGTCGGAGCAGGCGGTGACCAGCAGCGCCAGGGTGAGGACCCAGGGGCGTGAATCAATGGGCATGGTCGTGGCCTTCGCCGTGGTCATGGTCGTCATGGGGGGGCTGGGTGTCGGTTGCCTCCGCCTCCGGTTGCTCAGCGTCGTCGCCGTAATAGGCTTCTGTGTCCGTGTGGTCGTGATCGCCGTGGTCGTGGCCGTCCTCGTGGGAGTGACCATCGTCGTGCGGGTGGCTGTTGTTCTGCTCATGGGCGTGGTCATCGCCATGCCCAGCGTCACCGTCGTGTGCGTGCTCGGCATCGCTGCAGGCGGTGAGGGCCAGAACCAGTGCGCTGAGCGTGATCAGGGGCTTCAATGACTTCATGGTGTTTCTCCAGTCAGTAGTGTCAGTTGGATAAAGGTGGTGCGCGCTTCCAGCTCGCGCTGGACAAGCGCCCGGCGGGTATTCAGTTCCGAGCGGTGGGCGTCAATCAACTCGGCAATGCTGAGCTCGCCGGCCGCGTAGCTGCTCTCGGCGATGTCAGACAGTGATTCCGTCGGCGCATTGATGCTTTCCCGTAACGCCAGGGCGGACGCCTGTTCAGCGGCCAAATCGCGCTGCAGTGCGCGCAAGCGGGTGCGGAGCTCGGCGCGGGCAAGCGTGAGCTCCGCCCGTTGTTGTTGGGCGCGGCCTCGCTGGGTTCGGGCCTGGCCAGAGTGTCGGTCGAACAGGGGGATCTCAATACCGATGGAGATGACGTTGCCTTCCGCCTGAAAGCCGGGCTCAACCACCTCCTTGCGACCGACCCCCAGGGTCAGCTCCGGCCAGCGCTGGCGCTGGGCGGCCTCGGCGCGTACCTTGGCGCTCTCGGTTTCTGCCGAAAGCGCTTGCATTTGTGGGCTCTGAGTGACGGCGGAGGCTTCCGCCGGTTTGTGTGTGGGTGGCAGCAGGCGGCCCGTGAGCGGTCGCTGGCCGTCGCCAATTCGTTGTGCCAGCCGGTCTCGGGCAGAGGTCGCGTTGGCACGGGTATTCAGTCGTTCGCCCTCCAGCAGCGCCAGTTCCTGAAGCAGACGATTGTGATCGTACCTGGAGGCATCGCCCGCCGCGACGCGTTGCTCAATGGCCGTCGTCAGCTCGGTAAGCCGGCGATGCCAGTCGGCGATGAGCTCCGCTTCACGTTGGGCCGCGAGGGCTTGATAAAAGTGCTGGCGGATATTTGCTGCCCACTCCCGGCGGGCCTGATCGTTGCGAAAGCCCGACGCCCGATATTGATGGCGCGCCGCCTCCCGAGACAGCCCGGGTACGCCCGCCAGATTGAGGCGTTGGCGGATGGACCAGGTGTTCTCCTCGGAGTCGCCCGACGGGAGCTCCAACGTTTCGCGGCTGTATTCAATTTCCGGGTTGGCCCAGCGACCAGCGGATTCGAGCTGGCCCTCAGCGATGTCGGTGTGGGCGTCCCAGCGGGCGACCACCTCGGGCTGCTGTAGGCCGAGCTGGACCGCCTCCTGTTCGGTTAACGGCGTGTCAGCAGCGGCCAGCCCGGGCGCGAGCAGCAGGAGACCAAAGATCGGGGAAAAGGGGTGTGGCACGGTTAAACTCCTACCAGAAAGCCGAGAAGGGTTTCAAGGGAATGATGGACGACCACCAGGGTCGCCACGCCACCCAGAAAGGCAGTGATAGTCAGAGCACTCGAGATGGTTAGGGTTCGAGATACCCTGTCGGGTTGGGCATGCAGAAGCCGGTGGATTCGGGGCAGAAGTTGGCCGCCGCTAGCCGACAGACTTCCTGTGGGCGAGGGTCCGCTCAGGCGTGCCACTTTGATCAGCGTCGCCGCCACGGCCTCGGGGCCAAAACGGCAGGCCGCCCGGTCATCGGCCTGCTCCTCCATGCGTTGCCGCCACAGGGCGCAAAGTGATCGTGCAGATGATGGCCAGTGTGCCAACAACAAGACGTTGAACACCAGGTTGCGTAGCGGGTCGCGCCGACGCAGATGGGCGACTTCGTGGGCCAGAACGATGCGACGTTCCCGATGATCGAGCCGATCGGTCAGCCCGTGGGTCATGAACAGGGTCGGGTGTCGGTAGCCTGCGGTGCAGGCAAAGACCTCCGACGTGTCGAGACGACGCAATCGCCCGTTACCTCGGCTCAGGGCCAACAACGCTGTGGTGTCGCGAGCGGCCTTGAACTCTCGGAATAAAAACCCCGTCAGGACTTTGATCAGCAGGCTTGCCAGGGCCGCAGCGCTGAGCAGGTGGATCCATTGCAGGTCGAGGGCGGGCCAGTGCTCAAAACACAAATGGGGATGATGCATACCGTGGTGCGCGCAATGATCAGCAATCCAACCAAGGGGTTTGGCTGCCGCGATGACGCACATGGCGGTAACCGGAGCGGCCATGGCCAGCCAAGGCGTCAAAGCGTATAACCACAAGTGGCGGCTCAGGTGTTCAGGTGAGAGCAGCCGCCCAGCCAGCCAAAGTAGCCCGTTGGCGAGGAGCCAGGCCATCACTGCCAAGAGTGTCAGCAGGTAGAAAAAGTCGAGCAAGGCGGTCATGACGATGCTCCTTCGCCGCGCCGTGCCTTCAGCACCTGTTCCAGCTCGTCCAGCGCCCGTTCGTCCAACTGGTCAGCGGCGTCTACAAACGCTGCCAGAGAAGAGTGAGCGTCATTGGTAAAGCGTCCCAGTAAATCGTTGATCAATCCGGCAATCAATTGTTGTCGGGCTACCTGGGGCCGGTAGCGAAAGGCGTGGGCCACTTTCGTACGGCTGAGCAGTTGTTTGCGGTATAGCCGGTCGAGGGTGGATTGAACGGTATTCAGGGAAATGCCTCTGGCCGCTCCGAGGGTGGCGTGCAGGTCTTTGGCGGACTGACCGGGAGTCTGCCACAGTGCTTCCATTACGGCTATTTCCAGCTCGCCGAGGGGTGGCGTTGCGGTAGTAGGGGGTTCTTTGCCGGGCACGGTGTCTCCTCGGTAGTCAGGATTATTGGCATTGCACTGCAGGTGTCGATCAGCCTAGTCACACAAAAACCGATCGTCAATCGGTTTTTGTGTGATGGGCTTCGCTATCTCTCAAGGGGCGGAGTGTGGATAATGCGCCTGTCGTCTCTGAATTCAGGAAGGATTGTGACTCAATCGCACCCCCCCAGTTCTGATACCACTGCGGTCACTAAAGCGCCCAGCCTGTTGCGCTCAAGCTCGCTGGTGAGCGCCTTTACCATGCTCTCGCGGGTGCTCGGGTTGGTACGGGATATGGTCTTTGCCCGGGTCATCGGGGCGGGGGCCGGGGCGGATGCCTTTTTTGTGGCCTTCAAGATTCCCAACTTCATGCGCCGGTTGTTCGCCGAGGGCGCCTTTGCCCAGGCCTTTGTGCCGGTATTATCGGAGTATCGGCAGAAGGGAACGCACGAGGCGGTGAAGGCCCTGGTGGACCGGGTAGCCGGCTGCCTCGGGCTGGTGCTGGTCTCGGTCACGGTGCTGGCCGTGGTGGGGGCACCGCTGGTTACCGGGCTTTTTGCCCCGGGTTTCTGGCTGAACGATCCCGATAAATACGCCCTGACCGTGGATATGGTGCGGGTGACCTTTCCCTACCTGCTGCTGATATCCCTGACCGGCTTTGCCGGGGCCATTCTCAACAGTTACGACCGCTTTGCGATTCCCGCCTTTACCCCGGTGCTACTCAACTTGAGTCTGATTCTGGCAGCGCTGGTAGTGGCGCCAAACATGGATACGCCGGCCTATGCCCTGGCCTGGGGGGTGATGGCGGCCGGGGTAGTGCAGTTGTTGTTCCAGTTGCCTTTTCTGAAGCGTGTTCACCTACTGCCCGCGCCCAAGGTGGACTGGCGCGATCCGGGGGTGAAGCGCATTCTCTGGCTGATGGCGCCGGCTTTGTTCGGCGTGTCGGTCAGTCAGATCAACCTGCTGCTGGATACCGTGCTTGCGTCATTTCTGCCGACCGGTAGCGTATCCTGGCTCTACTATTCGGACCGGTTGGTGGAGCTGCCCCTGGGGGTGTTTGGCATCGCTCTGGCGACGGTGATCACCCCGAGTCTGTCCCGCCAGCACGCCGCTGAGGACCCCGAAACCTTCAGTCAGACGCTGGACTGGGCGGTGCGCAGCGTGCTGTTGTTGGCGTTGCCCGCGACGTTGGCGTTGATCCTGTTGGCCGAACCCATTCTGATGACCTTGTTCCAGTATGGTGAAACGACCGTCCGGGATATGCAGATGGCCTCCTACAGCCTGCGGGCCTATGCGCTGGGGTTGCTGGCCTTTATGTTGATCAAGGTACTGGCGCCGGGTTATTTCGCGCGTCAGGATATGAAAACCCCGGTGCGCATCGGTATTTACGCCATGCTCGCCAATATGCTGCTCAACGTGGTGTTCGTGTTACCGCTTTATCTGATCTTCAATATTGGTCATGTGGGGCTGGCGCTGGCCACCGCGGTTTCCGCCTACCTGAATGCCTATTTGCTGTTCCGGGGCCTGCGTCGGCTCGGTGTTTACCGGCAAGAGCCCGGCTGGGCTCGGCGTTTGCTATCGTTTGGGGGCGCCAATGCGGCCATGGTGGCGGCGCTGGTGGGTGGCCTGTCGGTCTGGACCGGCTGGCAGGAGTGGTTCTGGTGGCAGAGAGGTTGGCGTCTGGCGGTATTGTGTATTCTCGGGCTGGCGGTATATGGCGCGAGTTTGCGCATTATGGGCATCAAATTCAGCGAATTTCGCTCGAACCACTGAAAGCTGGCAGTTTGAGCCGTATGTGCTACGATTGTTGATATGGGCGACAATCGTAAATCCACATCTTCTGGTGCGCCCGCTCCCCAAAAGGGCGCTCCAGCCCCTCAAGAGGCGCCGGCCCCCACCGGATCCGCCTCGGCAGACTCGCGTGCGAGCCAACTTACCCCTTGCGCCATCACGTTTTCGATGGATGAAGCCCGTGGCCTGGTGCAGGGGCGGCTGGAGCCGTCGACCGAGGAGCAGTCCTGGGATCTCGATCGCCTCAGAGTGCGTTTGGCGGAGGCGGGGTATGGTGAATGGTTCGCTCCGCAAGCCACCCTGGAGTCGGCGGTGCAGCAGGCCAACAACGGCCGTTGCGGGGATCTGGTGCTGGCCGAGCGCCGCGATGCCCGGACGGAATGGCGCATTGCTGAGGACCGCCAGGCGGCCTTTCTGACCCTTCACCCGGCGTGGGGTGGCCGCAGGCTGACCCGGGAGGCCCTGCTTAAGGCGCTTCTGACCCAGGGAGTCGTCAAGACCTGTATCCACCTGCGAGCGCTGACCCATGCTGCCGAGGCGGGGCACGCCGAGTCCCTGTGTGTGGCCCGGGCCCGCCTGCCCCAGCCGGGTGAGGACGCCCGTTTTGTGTCTTTGGTGGCGCGGGACGATCAACTGGCATTGGAGGAGGACGAGCAGGGGCGCGTTGACCTCCATCATTTACATGAGTTTGTGGTGGTGGATCCGGGCACGCCCCTGCTGCGCCGTATTCCCGCGACCCAGGGCGAGCCGGGCGAGGACGTCATGGGTGAGCCACTGATGCCGACGCCGGGGCGCGACCGGAGTTTTGATGCTCTGGACGACAGTGTTGAGCCGGACCCGGAAGATGCCAACGTGCTGCGGGCCGCCATCCGGGGGCATCCGGTATTTTCATCCAGCGGCGTACGGGTGGACCCCACCTTGCGCCTCAAGGCGGTGGATGTCTCCACGGGCAATATCGATTTTGAGGGTTCGGTGGAGGTGGCGGGGGATGTCGCCAGCGGTTTTGTGCTCAGTGCCACGGGAGACATCCTGATCCGCGGGATGGTTGAAAAAGCCGATATCCGCGCCGGCGGTAATCTCACTGTGCTTGGCGGCGTCATGGGAGAAGAGGTGGGCCGGCGCCATGACGGCGATTTACGCCTGCGCACGCACCTCACCTCTGGCGGAACACTGAGCGCGAAATTTATCAATCTGGCGTATGTTAACGTCCGCTATGATCTGCTGGTGCGCGAGTATGCCCTGCAGTGCCGGCTGGTGGCGGGACGGGACATCATACTCGGGCAACCGACGGGTAAGGGCAGTCTCATCGGGGGTAGCGCCAGCGCCGGCCGGGCGCTGGTGGCCAATACCTTGGGCAGCGAGGCCGGAGTCGCCACCGAAGTGTCCGTGGGGCGCCCCAACCGCCGGCGTCGCCTGGTGGGGCAGCTCAAAGAAGCCTTGACGCTGTGCGAGCACAACTGGCAGCGGGTGTGCGACACCCTGGATTGTATCCAGCGGGGGGAGATGGCCACGCCGCCCACCGATAAACTGAAACGACTTTATGCGACCCGGGACTCACTGCGGGCGCGCCGCCAGAGAATCCGTGGATTGATCGACCGCCTGGTGGGGGCTCGGCAAAGTGCCAGGCCCAGTCGGGTAGAGGTCAAAAAGCGTCAGCATGCCAACCTCAGCCTCAACATTGACGGCGTTCGCCGCTACTTCAATACCGAACATGGTCCCTCGTGCTGGCACAGGCAAGGCGCCGAACTGGTGCGCGGCTCCTGAATCGGTCTTCCCCCCAAGCCCTAGTCACCTCTTACTCCAGCCCGCCCGGTCTTGTACCTCTTACCCCCACCCGCCCGCTCCTGTATACTCACGCGTTTTGTAAAGTCGACTGAGCGAGGCGAGCGGGCATTACTGTGAAACCGGCCCCCAAAGAGTTCATCCGCGGGCTGCACAACCTGCGCCCCCGACACCGGGGCTGCGTGGCGACCATCGGTACCTTCGATGGCGTGCACCTAGGCCACCGGGCCATCCTGCGCCAGCTGACCGACGCCGCCGAACAGCACCAGCAGCCCGCCGTGGCCATCATATTCGAGCCCCAACCGCACGAATACTTCGCCCGCGAACGGGCCCCGGCCCGGCTGATGCGACTGCGGGAAAAAATCCAGGCCCTGTTCAGCGCCGGCGTCCAGCGGATACTGTGCCTGCGCTTCAACGAAGAACTGCGCAGCCTCACCGCCCAGCAGTTCATCGACCGCATACTGGTGCAAGGCCTCGGCATCCACCATTTGGTCGTGGGCGACGACTTCCGCTTCGGCTGCGACCGCGCCGGCGACTTCGAACTGCTCACCGCCGTGGGCCGGGAGCAAGGCTTCACCGTCAGCGACACCTGCACCCTGGAACACGCCGGGGCGCGAATCAGCAGCACCCGCATCCGCCAGGCCCTGGAAGCGGGCGAATTCGGCCTCGCCGAACAACTGCTCGGCCACCCCTACCGCATCGGCGGACGGGTAGGCTATGGCAAACAACTGGGCCGACAACTGGGCGTACCCACCGCCAACGTGCAACTGCGACGCTACCGTTCGCCCCTGCACGGCGTCTTCGCCATCACCGCCCACCGGGCCGATGGCAGCGCCCACCCGGGCGTCGCCAACGTCGGCGTACGCCCCACCGTCAGCGGCTCCACCCGGCCGATCCTTGAAGTCCACCTGCTGGACTTCACCGGGAACCTCTACGGGGAGCGCATCGACGTGGAATTTCACCGCAAACTGCGGGAAGAACAGAAGTTTGAATCGATCGACAAACTGCAAGAGCAACTGCAGAAAGATATTGCAGAAGCAAAACAGTTTTTTAAGCAAGGTAAAGGGACACACTGAACTCGGAATTTGGCACGGAGGCCCGAAGCGGGTAAAGCCTTCCCGGACCGTGGAGCCGGGGACCGGCGATTCGAGCCCCCAGGGATGGGTTTACGGCGTGTCCGGGAAGGCTTTACCCGCTTCGGGCCGGACTCAAATTTGGCACGAAGGTTCTGTGGTGGGCGACCCCACAACGGGCCGAACCGATTAACGAAGCGTATTACGCACTCGAAAGCCACAAATACTTGGCGAATTGACGATTATGAGCGACTACAAAGCAACCCTGAATCTGCCCCACACTGCCTTCGCCATGAAGGCCAACCTGGCACAGCGCGAGCCCGAAATGCTCAAACGCTGGCAGAAAGACGATCTTTACCAGCAAATCCGAAAGGCGCGCTCTGGTCGGGAGCAATTCATCCTGCACGACGGCCCCCCCTACGCCAANGGTGACATTCACATCGGCCACGCCGTCAACAAAATTNTGAAAGACATCATCGTCAAAAGCAAAACCCTCAGCGGCTTTGACGCCCCCTACGTGCCCGGCTGGGACTGCCACGGCCTGCCCATCGAACACAACGTCGANAANAAACACGGCAAAGCCGGNGTCAAACTCGATCACAAAGCCTTCCGGCAAAAATGCCGCGACTACGCCGCGCGCCAGGTCAAAGGCCAGAAAGAAGACTTCATCCGCCTGGGCGTGCTCGGTGAGTGGGACAACCCCTACCTCACCATGGACTACAAATTCGAGGCNGACATCATCCGCTCGCTCGGCAAAATCGCCGACCAGGGCCACCTGCACAAAGGCTTCAAACCCGTCTACTGGAGCGTCGTGGGNGGCTCCGCCCTGGCCGAAGCCGAAGTNGANTANCAGGACAAAACCTCCTACTCCATCGANGTNAANTTNGCCTTCACCGATCAGCACGCCCTGGANCACGCCGTGCCGGGCCTGACCGGCAGCGGCGACGTGTCACTGGTCATCTGGACCACCACCCCCTGGACNCTGCCCGCCAANCAGGCNGTCAGCGTCAATCCGGAACTGGACTACGTCGTGGTACAGNNCGNTGACGAACGACTNNTGGTGGCCGAAGCGCTGCTCGAATCGGTGATGCAGCGNGCNGGGCAGGAGGACTACAANGTGGTNGGGCGNACNCNGGGCAAGGAGCTGGAAAACCTGCAGGTGCACCATCCGTTCTATGCCCGNCAGGTGCCGGTCATCTGCGGTGACCACGTCACCACCGACGCCGGTACCGGCTGCGTNCACACCGCCCCGGACCATGGCATGGANGACTTNGTGGTNGGTCAGAAATACGGCATCGGCACCCTGAACTACATCGACGACAACGGCCTGTATCGCGACAGCGTGGAGATCTTTGCCNGCGAGCACGTCTACAAAGTGGACGAAAAGGTCGTCGCCCTGCTGGAAGAAAAGGGCGCCCTGCTGGCCCAGGGTAAAATCACCCACAGCTTCCCTCATTGCTGGCGCACCAAAACTCCGCTGATCTTCCGGGCCACCCCCCAGTGGTTCGTGAGCATGACCAAGAACCAGCTGCGCGAGCAGGTGAGCGATGCGGTCGATCAGGTGCANTGGGTGCCGGATTGGGGNCGNGCGCGCATCGACTCCATGCTGGCCTCCTCGCCGGACTGGTGTATCTCCCGTCAGCGCACCTGGGGTGTGCCCATTGCTCTGTTCGTTCACAAGGAAACCGGTGATCTGCACCCGGAAACGCCGGCACTGATCGAAGCGGTCGCCAAAAAAGTNGAGCAGGACGGNATGGATGCCTGGTTTGANCTGNATGCCGCNGAATTGCTGGGCGACGATGCCGAGCGCTACCAGAAGGTCACCGATACCCTGGATGTCTGGTTCGACTCCGGGGTGACCCATTTTGCGGTACTGCAGCAGCGCGGTTATCTGCGCTACCCGGCGGACCTGTACCTGGAAGGCTCGGATCAGCATCGCGGCTGGTTCCAGTCCTCCCTGAAAACNGCCATGGCCATGAACGGTACGCCGCCCTATAAAACCGTACTGACTCACGGCTTTACTGTGGATGCNCAGGGNCGGAAAATGTCCAAGTCNGTGGGCAANGTGGTGCCGCCCCAGAAAGTCATGAAAGANNTGGGCGCCGATGTNCTGCGNCTGTGGGTGGCCGCCACGGATTTCAGTGGCGAGATGAGCGTCTCCGANGAGATNCTCAAGCGCACCGCCGACTCCTANCGTCGCATCCGCAATACCGCCCGNTTCATGCTGTCCAATCTGAACGGGTTCGAGCCTTCTGAACACGCTGTGGCACCAGAGAAAATGGTGGCGCTGGATCGCTGGATCGTCGGNCGCGCCGCNGAGCTGCAGGCCGANATCATCAANGCCTANGACCAGTATCAGTTCCACCTGATTTACCAGAAGCTGCACAACTTCTGCGTNGTGGAACTGGGCGGTTTCTANCTGGACATCATCAAGGACCGCCAGTACACCACCCAGGCGGACAGTCTGGCGCGGCGCTCGGCCCAGACCGCGCTCTATCACGTCACCGAAGCGATGGTGCGCTGGATCGCACCGATTTTGAGCTTCACCGCCGATGAAATCTGGCCGCTGGTGCCCGGTGAACGTCAGGGACCGGTGTTTGCCGCCGAATGGTACACGTTACCCGAGGCCGGTGAGTCCGAGTTCAGCGAAGAGGATTGGCACCAGATCGCCGAAGTCAAAGATGCCGTGAACAAGGTGCTGGAAACCCAGCGCGCCAATGGTGTGATTGGTGGCGCTCTGGGCGCGGAAGTGACTCTGTTTGCCGATGACGACTTGCGAGCCGTGCTGCAGAAACTGGGCGACGAGCTGCGTTTCGTGCTGATCACCTCCACCGCTCAGGTGCGCCCGCTCGATGAGGCCACCGAGGCGGAATTGACGGATGTTGAGGGGCTCAAGGTCGCGGTGGAAAAATCCAGCTACGACAAGTGCGAGCGCTGCTGGCACCACCGGGCCGACGTGGGCAGCGTCGCCCAGCACCCGACCCTGTGCGTCCGCTGTGTGGACAACGTCGAAGGGCAGGGTGAGGAACGCCACTATGCTTAAATCCGCTTGGCGTTGGTACGCCCTGGCAATTGCCGTGATCGCGCTGGACCAGATCAGCAAACACTGGGTATCCGCCGCACTCACCTATGGCGAGCCCGTGGTGTTCACGCCGTTTTTCAACTTCACCCTGCTGCACAACCCCGGCGCGGCGTTCAGCTTTCTGAGTGATGCCGGGGGTTGGCAGCGGTGGTTCTTTACCGTGGTGGCCGCCGTGGTCAGCGTGGTGCTGGTGATCTGGCTGGCGCGGGTGAGCGAAAAACGCTACGAGGCGTTGGCGCTTGCGCTGATTCTGGGCGGTGCCATCGGCAATCTGTACGACCGGGTGGTGCTGGGCTATGTGGTGGATTTTGTCGTGGTGCACTATCAGGATTACTACTGGCCGGCCTTCAATATCGCCGATTCGGCCATTACCGTCGGCGCCGCCCTGTTGATCCTGGATATGTTATTTGGCAAGGACAAACGTCATGACTGAACAGCTGCCCGTGGGGCCCGGGACCACCGTCACGCTCCACTTTTCCCTGCGCCTGGAAGATGGCGAGGAAATCGACTCGAACTTTGATAAAGACCCGGCGACCTTCACCGTCGGTGACGGTAATCTGCTGCCCGGGTTTGAAAAAGTGCTGTTTGGCCTCATGCCGGGTGACCAGCAGGAATTCACCATTCCGCCCGAGGATGGTTTCGGCCAGCACAACCCGAGCAATATGCAGGAAATGCCCCGAGATCAGTTCGGCCCCGATATCGAGCTGGAAGAGGGACTGATGCTCTCCTTTGCCGACGCCCAGAAGGCCGAATTACCCGGGGTGGTGAGGGAATTCGATGATCAGCGGGTGCTGATCGATTTCAACCATCCGCTGGCTGGGCGGGATATCCTGTTCAAAGTGGCGGTTTTGAACGTCGAGCCGGCTCAGGTACACTGAACACCCGCGCCGCCCGTCGGCGCTCACTTTGCGCGGGCCCCGCCCGCCGGAACCTCTCAGGTTGTCTGACACTATGCAAATCAAACTCGCCAACCCCCGCGGCTTCTGTGCCGGTGTCGACCGGGCGATTGATATCGTCAATCGTGCCCTGGATGTCTTTGGCGCCCCCATTTACGTTCGCCACGAAGTGGTCCACAACAAATTTGTGGTCGACACTCTGCGCGAGCGCGGTGCGGTGTTTGTGGAGGAGCTGGAGCAGGTGCCGGACGATGTGATCGTGATTTTCAGTGCCCACGGTGTCTCCCGCGCCGTGCAGCAGGAAGCCCGCGATCGCGGCCTGCAGGTGTTCGATGCCACCTGCCCGCTGGTGACCAAAGTGCACGTGGAAGTGGTGCGTTACAGCCGGGAAGGGCGCGAGTGCGTGCTCATCGGCCACGAGGGGCATCCGGAAGTGGAAGGCACCATGGGTCAGTACGACGCCAGCAATGGCGGTGCCATCTATCTGGTCGAAGATGAAGACGATGTGGCGGCGCTGGAGGTCAAAAACCCCGACCATCTGGCCTATGTCACCCAGACTACCCTGTCCATGGACGATACCGCCAAGGTGATCGACGCCCTGCGGACCAAATACCCCAATATCCTGGGGCCGCGCAAAGACGATATATGCTACGCCACCACCAACCGTCAGGATGCCGTGCGCCAATTGGCGCTAGAGTGTGACCTGGTACTGGTGGTCGGCTCCCACAACAGCTCCAACTCCAACCGCCTGCGCGAGCTGGCCGAGCGCTGCGGCACCGAGGCGTACCTGGTGGACGGCCCAGAGTGCATCCACCGAGAGTGGCTAGAGGGCAAAGAGAGCATCGGCATCACCGCCGGGGCCTCCGCGCCGGAAGTGCTGGTGGAAGAAGTGGTCCAGAAGCTGCGCGGCTGGGGTGCTTTGACGGCCGAAGAGGCCGCGGGGACGCCCGAAACCATCAGTTTCAGCCTGCCCCGGGAACTGCGCTGACCGACTCAGTTGGTGCAGACCTCCGGTCCCACCGTTTGGCGCCTCATTCTGCCCATACGAGAAAGCACAAGCTCGTACCCCTGTAACCCATCTGGACGGCAGATGGTAAGGCGGCCCGCCTGGAAGCCCCCCAGTGCGCTGCCGCTGGGGTGCCGGCTTTCTCCGGTCCCGACATAAGATACGGCTCGCCGTAACTTGCTGTCACTGGAAATCGACAGACCACCCAGATCCGGCGGCAGTTGGTGCGTCAGCACGACGTGCTCTCCGTCATCNCGNACGCCATTGTGNTTCNCGTCATCGAACANNTCCCAACCNNGCTCCCAGTNACCGAGNGGGCGCAGGGTGACCCGGCCATTGCGGCTGACCGCCCGTTGGCGAGCCANCTGAATGGCATCCTGGAGCGTCTGNGTCATCGTGAGNGTGCGGGTTTCTTCGATCTGCCGCTGGAANCCGGGNAGNCCNATGGTCAGTAGCAGGGACAGAATGACCAGAGTGATAAGCAGTTCCAGAAGCGTCAGTCCACGCTGTGGCATAATTTTCCTCCTTGAAAAGTGGCGGTCTCCCNAGGGTTACCGTTCATACGTCCGTGTTGACCACATGTCGTGCGCCCGCTGGTGGGGCGGCCCGGTTGTGGTAGCGTTGGTACTATAAAGGCGGAGGGTCGGTCCGTCCAGAGAATCACCCGCCACCTGATCAGCCACCGGGCCNGGGCATTGTCCGGCTCAACAACAAAAAGTGTTGATATATGCAACGAAGCACTCCNACTCGCCAACCAGGTTTTACCCTTATTGAGCTGATGGTGACGCTTGCGGTCCTGGCCATCGTCNTGGGGATCGCGATTCCCAGNTTTAACGCCATGATCCGCAACAACCAGTCCCTCGCCCTGGGNGACGAGCTGATCTCGACNCTGAATTTTACCCGCAGCGANGCGGTCAAGCGNTCCGATATTGTGACCCTGTGTGCCAGNAATGCCGATCGCGATGGCTGNGGCAATGACTGGANCAATGGCTGGCTGGTCATTCTGGANCGCGATGCCGGTGGCGAACAGGGCAATAACCCCACGGTCAACAATGACGCGGATATCCTNCGGGANCGGGAGCCTNTGGCNAACGACATGAGCATCACNATGAACCGGGGNGGGGCGGTNACCTATGTTCGNTTCAATCANNTGGGTGCNCTGGCGCGCACNGANAATAANCAGGTGACCGGCCTGGCGCGCCATGACGACTGCACCAACGATTCGGCCCGGGCGATCCGGATCAGCCTGTCCGGATCGGTCAATTCNGCCCGAGCCGANTGCTAACCCCCGTGAGACGGTTTGAGGAATCTGTAATGTCACTGAACAGTTCGCATAAACAATCGGGGGCCGGCTTGATCGAGGTGTTGGTCACCGTTCTGATTCTGGCCACGTCGCTNTTGGCNATGGGNGCCCTNCAGAACCGCAGCCTGCAGTTNAANCACAGTGCCTATTTNCGCTCNCAGGCNAANATNCTTGCGTACGACATCATGGANCGGATGCGAATCAACCGGGACNGTATCGACAGCTATGANGGCTATGNNTTTGGCGANGATGCGCCGGCGGGCAATTCGTTGGCGGNCACNGACGTCCAGNAGTGGCTGGATCGGCTTGAGAGGACGNTNCCNGGCGGCGAGGGNGCNATNGACTGCGATGCCAACCAGTTNTGCACCATCAGTTTGCGNTGGGTGGANGAAGACGCNGCACCGGATGAGGCGGGNGAAGACGCNCAACTGGTNACNTTTACNTACAGTTCCCGTATTTAGCGGCCCGGANTCGAGAGAGCGCCTCCCATGCGTAAACAGCAAGGTTTATCACTGATNGAACTGATGATATCGCTGACCCTCGGCATTGTNNTGATGACCGGCGTCATGCAGATGTTCCTCACCAGTCGCACCACCTACAACACNCAGCAGGCGATTTCCCGGATTCAGGAAAGTGGCCGGATGGCGGTTGAGTTTCTNGCGCAGGATATCCGTATGGCGGGCTACCAGGGCTGTTCGAGCCGCGGTGCCAATCAGAATATCGAAATTGGGGTGGAGGATCCGACCAACGACTACCTGCTNGATTTCAATATNTCCATNCAGGGCTANNCNTCCGATAATCATCCCATGGANGNTATNGATGTCGNCGATGGTTCNGACGTNCTGGTGGTTCGNCGGGCNAGTAATGTGACCATGCCNATTGTTGGGCCCACAGGCAGTACCGCCAATCTGGAAGTNGCNGCGGAAGANGAGGACGACTGTGTGGGGGANGTCTGCCGNGGTGANATTGCCGTTATTTCAGATTGCACTCAGGGCCGGGTNTTNCTGATCACCAANTTCCAGAANGTNGGNGGNGGNGGNTCAAAAATNGTNCACGCTCGCTCCAATGTGGCCAANCANCCNAAAAACCTCGANNCCCAGTTGGGNGGGCAACAGTTTGGNGCCGGNGCCGANATNCTGCGGATGAGCACCCTGACNTATTACATNGNNGAAAGCGGTTTCGGNGCGCCCGGNACCATGAGCCTNTGGCGNGATCAGGATGGTGANCGGGCGGAANTGATNGAAGGNGTCGAGAATATGCGNGTGCTNTACGGTCTGGANTCNAGTGGTGACGGTATCCCCAACGATTATCGGGAATATGACGCTGGTTTNGATTGGGAAAACGTCCTGNCNNTCAGGCTCGAGTTGTTGATGCAAAGCCTGCAGCCAAATGTATTGCCGGACCCCCAGCCCTATTTCTTTGGGGGTGAAACCATCGATGATGCGCGAATTGATGATCGGCGTATGCGTCAGGTTTTCAGCACCACCGTTGGCATCCGCGGACGCCTGGATTAAGAGGTAAACCTATGAACGTCAATGCAGTGACAATGGCTTCAAAACAGCGTGGCGCCGTGCTGATTGTTGGTCTGATCATGGTGCTCCTGATGACCATCGTGGGGCTGG